>CAJOKY010000161.1 GCA_905235425.1 uncultured Selenomonadaceae bacterium | reverse complement strand
GATTGGCAAGGCTATATGTCTGCCGGCATTTTCTGAATATCGTAATTTTAAAGATTATACCGCAAAAAAATTTTTCTGCAAAGGCAGATTGACAAGTACGCTAAAAAATGGCTATTCAAAAGATGTGCAAAAATATTCTTGGTTAAAATATTTTAAATGATTTTGTACGGTACTTTCGCCATAAAGTATTGTTTTTTTTTTGCCGCTGTGTTAAGATTGACGCCGTGCCGTAATTATTTTTAACGGGAGGTCATAATTTTAAGATGAAATTTACCATTAAAAGCATAGATAATTACGAAAGTGAGGCTACGATAACTTTTGACGCGGCAGAGCTTGAAAAGTCTAAAGGTCGCGCCTGTAAACAGCTTGCCTCGCGCGTAAATATTCCGGGCTTTCGCAAGGGCAAAGTTCCCCCTGCGCAGATTTTGGAAAACTACTTCGGCAAAGGCGCAATTTTGGACGAAGCGGCTGAAATTCTTATTCGCAAGGGCGCTAACGACCTTTTGAATACAATGAAGTACATGCCCGTTACCGAAATGAAGCCGGAGATTGTTACATGCGAAGAAGGAAAAGACTTCGTTTTCACATTGAAGTATACTCCTTATCCCAAAGTAACCGTCGGCGAATACAAAGGACTTGAAGTCGAAAAAGTTGTTAAACCCGTAACTGATGAAGACGTTGAACACCAAATTGAACATATTCGCGAAAACCACGCCGAAATGATTGACGCTCCCGCAGATGATGCCGTTGCTGACGGCGATTTCATTACGCTTGATTATGTCGGCACTGTTGACGGTAAAAAATTTGAAGGCGGCGAAGCTAAAGGCGCACCGCTTACAATCGGCTCACATCGTTTTATTGATAACTTTGAAGAACAGCTTATCGGCTTGAAAATCGGCGAAGAAAAAGACGTTAAAGTTACCTTCCCCGAAGGCTATCACGCTAAAGACCTTGCCGAAAAACCTGCCGTGTTCCATTGTAAAATTCAAAGTATCAAGCGTAAAAAATTGCCGGAGCTTAATGAAGAGTTTATTAAAAAAGTCAGCGGCTTTGATACGCTTGAAAAATTCCAAGACAGCATTAGAAAAAATTTGGAAGCAATGGCGGAACGCAATGCACTTTATAAACAGCGTGAAGATGCTCTTCAAAAAGCAGTTGACGATATGAAAGTTGACATGCCGCCGGTAATGGTTGACAATCGCGTTGAACAGATGGTGAACGAGCTTGATGCCAATTTGCAGGTGCAGGGGCTTAAATTGGAAGTTTACCTCGCCGCCAATGGTATGAGTGCTGATGATCTGCGCAAAGATTATCGCGAAGAGGCTGAAAAAAATCTTCTTACTGAAATGTTGCTTGAGGAAGTCGCGCAGATTGAAAATATTAAAGTTGAAGATACCGATTTGAATATGGAAATTGCGCGTATGGCAAGCATGTATCGTGCGACGCCCAAGCAAATTGTAAAGGCGCTGAAAGACAACGGGCAAATTCAAACCGTCATTGGAAATGTTCGCCGTCAAAAAGCCATGCAGTTTATCTTCGACAATATGGCAGGCGCTGAAAAAGCTGAAGACGATAAAGCGGACGTTGCGGCTAAAGATGAAGTTGCCGAAACTAAAGATGAAGTTGCGGCTAAAGATGAAGTTGCGGCTAAAGACGAAGTTAAGGCAGATGATAAAGCTACGGCAGAAAAAGTTGCAGGCGATAAAGAAAAATCAGAGTCGGCGGTTGACAAAAACGCGGATTCTTAGTAAATTTTTATAAAGCTATTTAAAATTTTTAAACGGCGATTGGGAGCGGCGTAAAGCTTGACTTCTAATCGCGCGTTTGCTAATTAGGGGGATTGGCTTTTAGATGTTTCTAATCCCTGTTTCTAATCCCTAATCCCTGTTCCCTAATCCCTAAATAAATGAGGTGACATTATGGCGTACTATGTTCCTATGGTAATTGAGAAGACAGGATACGGCGAAAGAGCTTACGATATATATTCGCGTCTTTTGAAGGACAGGATAATTTTTTTGGGCGGACCGATAAGCGATGACGTGGCTAACTCAATCGTCGCGCAGATGCTTTTTTTGGAGTCTGAAGATCCCGAAAAAGACATTCACCTTTACATAAACAGTCCAGGCGGCATTGTTACGGCGGGTCTTGCAATTTATGATACAATGCAGTATATCAAGCCGGACGTTTCAACCATTTGCATTGGGCAGGCGGCGAGTATGGGTTCACTGCTTTTAACCGCCGGTGCGAAGGGTAAACGTTTCGCTCTGCCTTTGGCGCGAATTATGATTCATCAGCCTTTGGGCGGTGCAAGCGGTCAATCTACCGATATTCAAATACAAGCACGCGAAATTTTGAGACTGCGCGAAGTCGGCAACGATATACTTTGCAAACACACCGGTCAGCCGCGTGAAAAAGTTATGGCAGATACAGAACGTGATAATTTTATGACGGCGCAGGATGCTAAAGAATACGGCTTGATTGACGACGTTATTACTCGTCCCGTCAATACCGACGAAGAAAAAGAATAGTAGGTGTTAGGGGGTAGGAGGTAGAGGGTAGGAGGTAGAGGGTAGGGGGTAGGTTTTCTACTATCTACCTTCTACAATCTACTCTCTACAATCTACAATCTAATCCTTAATCCCTGTTCCCTAAATGAGGTGAGGAATTGTTAAAATTCGGGAGTAATCCCAATGTATATAAATGTTCCTTTTGCGGCAAACTCGATAATCAAGTTGAAAGACTTGTAGCAGGACCGGGCGGCGTATATATTTGCGACGGTTGCATAAAACTTTGCACCGAAATTTTAGACAATGACGACAACGCCGAAGATTTAATCAGCGCTGAAAATCTTCCCAAGCCGAAAACTATTTGCTCCATTCTTGACCAATACGTTATCGGGCAGGCAGAGGCTAAAAAGACTCTTTCTGTTGCCGTTTACAATCACTACAAGCGCATTGGACAGCCCAATAATAACAAAAAAGAAGATGTCGAACTGCAAAAGTCCAATATCTTAATGATAGGTCCTACCGGTAGCGGCAAAACACTTTTGGCGCAGACGTTAGCTAAAATTTTAAACGTACCGCTTGCCATAGTAGACGCAAATTCTTTGACAGAGGCGGGCTATGTAGGTGAAGACGTTGACGATATGCTTTTGGCGCTGATACAGGCGGCTAACGGCGATTTGGCGCGTGCAGAGCGCGGGATAATTTATATTGACGAGATAGATAAAATTGCGCGTAAACCGGGTATGACGCGTGACATTTCCGGCGAAGGCGTACAACAGGCGCTTTTAAAAGTTTTGGAAGGCAGTAACGTCAATGTACCCGTGCCGGGCAGTCATCATCAACCAATGCCGGCAATGGTTTCATTCAACACGAAAAATGTTTTGTTCATTTGCGGCGGCGCGTTTAACGATTTGGATAAAATTATTGAAAAGCGTCTGCACGGCAGTAAAATGGGATTCGGCGCGGCGCAACCTACAAAGAGTGATAAAGACATAAGTAAACTTCTGCGCGAAGTTATGCCGGACGATTTATTAAACGTCGGATTGATACCGGAACTTGTAGGACGCCTGCCGATTATCGTGACGCTTGACGAACTCGACGAAGAAGCGCTGGTAAGTATTTTAACCAAGCCGAAAAATGCGCTGATTAAGCAGTACAAAAAGCTGATGAAAATGGACGACGCCAAATTGGTATTTGAAGACGAGGCGTTAAGGTTAATTGCGCGTGAAGCGATTCAACGTAATACCGGCGCGAGGGGACTGCGATCCATTTTAGAAAGAATTATGCGAAATGTTATGTTTGAAATTCCTTCCGTCGGCGGCAGTACTGTTTGCACAATTACGAAAGATGACGTACTTTTAAACAAAGAGCCGATTGTAAAGATTAGTAAAAAGTAAGTAGTAAATAGTAAGTAGTAAGTAGTAAATAGTAAGTAGTATTACACTACTCACTACTTACTACTAACTACTCACTAATTTCCAATAAGGCAGGGCGGTGAAATATTGACACATATAATTGAAACGGTGACTTTGCCGCTTGTCCCTCTGCGCGGCGTTACAGTCTTCCCAAATATGATAATGCACCTTGACATAGGGCGCGAAAATTCCATAGATGCATTGGAAGCGGCAATGGTTGCAGACAGGCGAATTTTTTTAGTCGCGCAGAAAGATTCTGACGAAGAAAACCCTACACGCGAAGATCTTTACACCGTCGGTACAGTTGCGGAAGTTAGGCAGATAATGAAAATGCCGGACGGCAATGTTCGCGTATTGGTAGAGGGAAATAATCGCGCCGTAATGACGGATTACCGTGACTTGGAAAATTACACGGAAGTTGATATAGAAGTTTACGAAGACGCTTGGGAAGAATCACTGCAACTTGAAGCGCTGGTTAAAGGCGTTGTTCACGAATTTGAAGAGTGGGTAAAACTCAGCAAGCGCATTCCTTCCGAAACATTTATTGCTGTCACGATTTTGGAAGATATCGGCAGGCTTGCTGATTTAATCGCCAGTCACCTAAATTTAAAGTTGGATAAGCGGCAGGAACTTTTGGAAGCGTTGGACGTTGAAGACAGGCTGGAAAGACTTTACGCAATTTTGGCACGGGAACTTGACGTTCTGCAAATGGAAGTTCAAATTAATCAGCGAGTACGCGGGCAAATTGAAAAAATTCAAAAGGATAGTTACCTTCGCGAACAGCTTAGAGCTATTCATAAGGAATTGGGCGAAGATGAGGACGTTTCTGAAACTTCTGCGGAATATCGAAAAAAATTAGAAGAGGGAAATTATCCCGACGAAGTGAAAGAAATTGTCGAAAAAGAAATTACGCGCATAGAGCGCCTGCCGTCAATGGCGCAGGAGTCTAGCGTTATTCGTACGTACATTGAGTGGCTTTTTGACTTGCCTTGGAACATTCAGACGGAAGATTCAAACGACATAGTCAAGGCGGCTAAAATTTTGGACGCGGATCATTACGGCTTGGAAAAAGTTAAAGACCGCATTTTAGATTTTCTTGCCGTGAAGGTTTTGACGAAAGATAAACCTGCACCGATTTTATGTCTTGTAGGTCCGCCCGGCGTAGGTAAAACGTCTCTCGCCTCAAGCGTTGCTAAGGCAATGAACAGGAAATTTATTCGTGCGTCATTGGGCGGCATTCGTGATGAGGCTGAAATTCGCGGTCATCGTCGAACTTATGTAGGCGCATTGCCCGGCAGGATTATTCAAGGTTTAAAAAAGGCAGGTTCAAATAATCCCGTCTTCCTGCTTGACGAAGTCGATAAACTCGGCAAGGACGGCTACAGCGGCGATCCTTCGTCAGCGCTTTTAGAAGTGCTTGACCCCGAACAAAATAATTCTTTCACCGACCATTACATTGATACTGCCTTTGATCTTTCGCGCGTTTTATGGATTGTCACGGCGAATAACATTGCGACGATACCTAAGCCGTTGCGTGACAGAATGGAAGTTATAAACCTTTCCAGTTACACCGAGCAGGAAAAATTTGAAATTGCGAAACGCTACCTTACGAAAAGACAGAAAGAAAATAACGGACTTAAAACAGGCGATTTGGTTTTTGCAAAGGGCGTACTGCAGAAGATTATTGCAGAGTATACGCGCGAATCCGGCGTACGTGAACTTGAAAGAATTATCGGTCGTGCTTGCCG
>CAJOKY010000160.1 GCA_905235425.1 uncultured Selenomonadaceae bacterium | reverse complement strand
AGACATTCACCAGTTGGCTCTGCAGGTCTGGTAAACTTGCAGGGCTTTTCGCGTTTATTAGGGTCGTTTCTATATCGCGTCCTCCATAATTTCAAATGTTTTTGGATTGATTCGCTGCGATTCGCATTATTCCTTCACATCAATATAAAATTGAGAATCATCTTGTCTGGAGCTACGGGGGAATTCTTGCCAAGTTTAGAATAAATTATTCCGGAATAAAGACAAAACTTTCGTTTAGATTTCACACAGAGGCAACGGTTTATTCAGTCGCTTGACAATCCTTTTTCTGGTGGTATTATTGCGGAGAAAAAATTTACGATAAGTCATCAAAGTAACATTTTGTGGTAATTTGATAAGAATAATTTTTTCAGGCGAGCTTGATACACATGGAGATAAGATTAATGGATAATGATTTAAAATTTTTTACAAATGAAAATGGAAAGAGTTTATACAATAAATTTCAAATCCTCTTGCGTGGCTATATAAATTTTTTTGATGTCATAGTGGGATATTTCCGGACAAGCGGATTCTTTTTAATGTGCAATGCGCTAGAGTCAATAAAGAAAGTCAGAATACTTGTAGGATTGAATGTAGATAAGCCTACGGCGCAGATTTCAAATGAAGTCAGCAATTCATTGGGAATTTTTTCGCCGACAGTGAAAGTCGCTAAAGACAATTTTTCAAAAGCGGTCAAAGATGAATTTGATAGTTCTGACGTGAATTACGAAATAGAGTACGGAGTAAAACAGTTTTTGGAGTGGCTTAAGTCAGGAAAATTGGAAATTCGGATTTATACGGATGCTCCACTACATGCGAAAGTTTACATTGCGCGTAAATCAGAAAATGAAATCACGGAGAACGTTGACAGCGTTATAACCGGCTCAAGCAATTTTTCAAAAGCGGGGCTCAAGAGCAATTTGGAATTTAATGTCGAGCTAAAAGATTATGCGGATGTAAAGTTCGCTTATGATAAATTTGAAGAGCTGTGGGAATACAGTGAACCGGTGCGTAATGAGTATATTGAGGTTATTCAAAATCAAACGTGGCTCAAAAATGATATTACGCCCTATGAAATTTACTTGAAGACGTTGTACGAATTTTTCAAGGAAGAAATTAACGCCGACAAAGAATATTCGCTTGAAAATTTGTTGCCGGAAAATTTTATACGTCTGCAATATCAAATTGATGCGGTTGTCCAAGCGAAAAAAATCCTTGAAGGCTACGGCGGCGTTTTTATTTCCGATGTCGTTGGCTTGGGAAAAACGTATATCTGCGCCATGCTTGCAAAGTTGCTCGATACAGGTCGCAAATTGGTAATTTGTCCGCCGGTGCTGGTCAAGCAATGGCAAAATGTTTTGCGTCGGCAATTTAATGTTGACGTAGAAGTCGAGTCGCTCGGCAAGTTGGATAAAATCATTGAAGACGGAGTTGAACAGTTCCAATATATTTTCGTGGACGAATCGCATCGCTTTCGTCGAGAGACTACAGAGAGCTTCAGCAAGTTGCACAAAATTTGTTATGGCAAAAAAGTTGTTCTGATTTCAGCGACACCAATCAATAATTATTCGACGGATATTGAAAGCCAAATTTCGCTTTTTCAATCGAAACACAACAGCACGATAGCCGGAGTACGTGATCTCGAAAAATTTTTTAGCAAACTGGAAAAAAGAGCCCAAAATTTTGAAAAAGGTTCACCAGAATATTTGAGCCAACTCTCCAAAAACTCAAGAGAGATTCGCGATAAGATTTTGCGTTACATAATGATTCGTCGGACGCGTAGCGAAATTTCGAGATACTATTCCGATGACTTGCAAAAAAATAACGTGACCTTTCCGAAGCTCGGTACGCCCGAACCTGTCACGTATGATTTTGACGACGATGTAGATGAAACTTTTTCTGAAGCGGTCGCGATAATAAAAAATTTTAAATATGCGCGATATATGCCATTGAAGTATTTGCCGCCGTCAAAAAAATATACAAAGATGCAGACCGCTCAAAGAAATTTGGGAGGATTCATGAAATCAATCCTTGTTAAACGTCTGGAGAGCAGTTTTTTTGCGTTTAAGAACACGTTGCGTCGTTTTGAGGAGTCGTATCAAAATTTCATTGAAATGTTTTTTAATGGGGATGTGTATATCAGCAAGCAGGTTGATGTTTATGAACTTCTGAACAACGGTGACGAAGACGAGTTGTTGAAACTCGTTGAAGAAGATAAAGCGTTGCATTTTAAATCCGGCGAGTTCAGCGAGCAATTTATTATTGACTTGCAAAGTGATTTGAACAATCTGAAATATTTGCGCAAGCTTTGGGAATCAGTCACGAGCGACCCGAAACTAAATCAGCTGGAAAAAGAACTGCAGAGCAATGAAAAATTTCAAGGTAACAAGAAAATTATTTTTACCGAGTCGAAGGAAACCGCCGAATATCTCTATCGCGAACTGCGGAAAACTTTCGGCGATAGAATTATTGTTTTCAGTGGCGGCAGTTCGGAAGATTTAAAAAGGAAAATTGAAAAAAGTTTTGATCCAACGGCTGAAAATCCGGAGGATAATTTTGATTTGCTAATTACGACAGATGTTTTGGCGGAAGGTGTAAACCTTCACCGCGCAAATTCTCTGATAAATTATGATTTGCCTTGGAACCCTACGCGAATAATGCAGCGTGTCGGAAGAGTCAATCGAGTTGGCACGCAACATGACGAAATTTTTGTCTTTAATTTTTTCCCTACTGCCACGACGAAAAAGCATTTGTCGTTGGAAGAGCGCATACTGGAAAAATTGCAGATGTTTCACGAAACGCTCGGCGAAGACTTTAAATATCTTTCCGAAGCGGAAGACGTTTCGCCCAAAAATCTGTTTGACACTCTGAATGCGAATTTGAGCGGCGAAGATGAAGAAATTAATCTGGAACTGGAGTATTTGAAAATCATTCGCGAAATAAGGGATAACGATAAATTGCTGTTTGAGAAGATAAAACGGCTTCCCAAAAAAGCTCGCACGGGAAAAATTTCTGATAAAATATCCGACGAATCAACTTTGACTTTCGCTCGGAGCGGAGCACTAAAAACTTTCTTTGTTACGGATTCAAGCAAGACCGAACAACTTTCATTTTTGGACGCGATAGAGTTTTTGCGTTGTGAGTCGGCAGAAAGTCGCATTCCAATCGGCGAAAAATTTTTTGAGCACTACGCCAAAAATTGCGCAGGGTTTCAAAATTTGCTTGAAGAAAACGAAGCAGATATGTTTAAATCAACGCGAACGCCGACAAATGTCAGAACGGTCGTTTCCACGTTGAAAGCACTTGCCAAAATTCCCGATTTCACTGACGAGCAAGAAGAAATTATCTGCAGGATTATCAATGCGTTTAACGAAGGCGACATACCTGCACGGGATACGCAAAAAATAAATCAAGCCATAAAGACGGAAAAAGATCCGTTTCAGTTGTTCAAAAGGATTTATGACATTATCGACGAAAGATATTTGTTCGGCAGACAACAGGCAGAAAATTTTTCCAAGCGTCAAAGGCAAGTAATTCTATCCTGCAGTTTGAAAGGCAGTTGATTACGGAATGTCTTTAAAGCAAAGAATTTTTGAAAGCGTTTTACAAAGTGCTTACAGCTTGGAAAAGTTCGCGAGATTTGCGAGAGAACTTTTTACAGGTTTGAAACCCCCTATTGCTACACCACAGGAACCGCCGCAAAATTTTTCCGAGAATATCAAAGAATTTTACGTACTTGGCAGACAAGGTGATATTGCAGTCCTCGCTGTAAATCTCCAAAAGAATAAATCAGTTGAACGTGCTCGCTCCGTGCAGAGAAATTTTGTAAAAACTTGGATTGAAAATCATCCAACTGCCGTTGATGGTGCGATTGTTGCTTTTTATTCCGATTCCGTGCCGGAAAAGTGGCGGCTATCTTTCGTTCGACTAGATCACGAATTTGTTGCCGGTAAAGGCGGACAAATTACAATAACGCCCGCGAAGAGATATTCCTATCTCGTCGGGGAGAATGAACCTTGCGCAACGGCTTATCAGCAACTGTTTCCGCTTTTTGAAAATGATTCTGACGCTGTCACGCTTGACGACTTGGAAGGGGCCTTTAGCGTTGAGCGCGTCACGAAGGAATTTTTTGACAAGTACGCGGAAAAATTTTATCAGGTCAAAGACTATTTGGAAGATAATCCGGAGTTTAAAGCCGAATCTCAAGCGCACGGATTTACCGCCGAACAGTTTGTCAAAAAACTTTTGGGGCAGATTGTGTTTCTTTATTTCCTGCAGAAAAAAGGCTGGCTCGGCGTCAATATCAATTCTGAATGGGGAACAGGTTCGCCAAACTTCATGCGAAAAATTTTCCAAGACAATGAATCCACAGGAAAGAATTTCTTCGATGAAGTGTTGGAGCCGCTTTTTTATACCGCTCTGAACGTCGACCGAAGCCGCAAAAACGATTTGTACCCGAAGTTGAATTTGCGGATTCCCTTTTTGAACGGCGGACTTTTTGAGGAACTTGACAATTACGACTGGCAGAAGAACAAATTCTCTATTCCCAACGATATTTTTTCCAACGCGGCGGAAAAAGGTCGTGACGCTGACGGCATTCTCGATATTTTCGACAGATACAATTTCACAATCAACGAGGACGAACCTACTGAGCGCGAAGTTGCAATCGATCCTGAAATGTTGGGAAAAGTTTTTGAAAATCTCCTTGACGTGAGCGACAGAAAATCTAAAGGCGCGTTCTATACTCCGCGTGAAATTGTTCATTACATGTGTCGCGAAACGCTGATAAACTACCTTGTCGAAAAGAGCAAAATCTCTGAAGAGGCAATCAGAAATTTCGTTCTGTACGGCGATTACTTCAAGGACGCCGATATTGCGAATTTCGCCGACAATAAAGCCTTGCAAATTTCCGACGAAATATTTTCACCTGCGAAAAATATCAATCGCCTTGCCGAACTCGATAAATTTTTGCAAGCAGTTAAAGTCGCCGATTTGGCTGTTGGTTCCGGAGCTTTTCCGCTCGGTATGCTTAACGAAATTACCAAAGCCCGCGAAGTTCTGACGGCTTACTTAAATTTAGGCAAGACAAAGAAATTTGAACGCAGTCTCTACGATTTGAAAATCGAGACGATAAAAAATTCTATCTTCGCTTGTGACATTGAACCGAGTGCGGTTGATATTGCCAAATTGCGTCTTTGGCTGACCATTGTCATTGATGATGAGCCGACTGCCGACAAAAATTCTTTCAAGCCGAAACCACTCCCGAACTTGGACTGCAACATAATTTGCGGCAACAGTTTGATTGACGAGTTCGAGGGCGTCGCTCTGATTAAGCACAGCAAAGTTTTGAATAACATGGCGCAAGTAAAAGGACAAGGGTCACTTCTGCAAAGCGAAATTGATTCACGGATTACCGATTTGATTCGCGTGCAAAAAAATCTTTTCCACGAGTCCGACCACAACAGGAAAGAAGAGTATAGGCGATATATCCGCGACATTTACGACGGCATTATCCTTGAGCAACTTGGCAAAAATTCTGCGCAGGCTAAAAGGTACAAACTCGCCGCGCAGAAGAAATCGTTGCCGTTTATCCTCTGGCAACTTTACTTCCCGACCGTCTTCAAGGAGAACGGCGGCTTTGATATTATCATTGGTAACCCGCCCTACGGCGCGAAAAC
>CAJOKY010000159.1 GCA_905235425.1 uncultured Selenomonadaceae bacterium | reverse complement strand
ACTAACTCACTACTGACTACTCACTAACTCACTACTCACTAACCAGCTTTTCTGCAATTTGCAGGGCATTAAGCGCCGCGCCTTTACGAATTTGGTCGCCGCATACCCAAAAATTCAAGCCGTGTTCAACAGAATAATCTTTACGCAATCTGCCGACTTCCACATTATCTTTGCCGGACGTTTCCAAAGGTTGCGGATAAATCATTTCGGCGGGATTATCGCACACCGTGACGCCTTCAAATTTTTCAAGTGCCGCCCGCGCAGATTCGGCGCTGACTTCGTCGTAAAATTCCACGTTGACTGATTCGGCATGACTGCGGTAAACGGGTACGCGAACAGTTGTAGCAGTAATTTTCATGTCGGCATCTTCCATAATTTTCCGCGTCTCGTCAATCATTTTCATTTCTTCTTTTGTATAGTCATTGTCCATGAAAACATCAATCTGAGGCAGAAGGTTAGACGCAATTTGATAATGTTTGTTAAGCGACGCTACAGGTAAAATTTTTGCTTGCGGCGTTTTACCGGCGGCAAGGTCTTCAAGCTGGGTTTTAAGCTCGTCCATACCTTCACGCCCTGCGCCGGAAACTGCTTGATATGTCGAAACAACTACGCGCTTAATTTTTGCAATGTCATAGAGCGGCTTAAGCGCCATAACCATGATAATCGTCGAACAATTCGGATTGGCGATAATGCCTTTGTGTCTTGCGATAGCTTGAGGATTTACTTCCGGCACTACGAGCGGGACGTCAGGATCCATGCGGTACGTGCTGGAATTGTCGATAACTACAGCACCGGCTTTCACTGCGGCAGATCCGAAAAGTTTACTTGCCTTGCCGCCTGCGAAAAGCGCAATGTCTACGCCGTCAAAAGAATTTTCCGTAGTCTCTTCAACGGTATACTCTTTGCCCATAAAATTTATTTTTTTACCGGCAGAACGCGCAGAGGCAAGCATTTTTATTGTGTTGTATGGAAAATTTCGTTCTTCAATTAATTTTAAAAATTCCTGTCCTACGGCGCCGGTAACTCCGACGATAGCTAAATTAACTTTCTTCATTTTTACATCCTTTCAGTTAGGTGTTAGGGGGTAGAAGGTAGATTGTAGAGGGTAGATTGTAGGTATTAACTACTCACTACTCACTACTTACTACTCACTAATCCCTAATCTAACAACTTATCAAGACCGACCGTCAAGCCGCTAAGCGTACGAACTTTTTTGCATGCAAGCAACACGCCCGGCATAAATGAATCACGTCCCATAGAATCATGCCGAATTGTCAAAGTCTGTCCCAATCCACCAAAAATAACTTCTTGATGCGCGACGTAGCCGGGCAGTCTTACGCTGTGAATTCTGATACCGTCATAATCAGCGCCGCGAACATTTTTAAGCCGCTCCACTTCGTCGGGGTGACCTTGCTTGTGAGAAGTGCGAACTTCTGAAATCATTTTTGCAGTAAGTTCCGCCGTACCACTCGGCGCGTCAAGTTTTTTGTCATGGTGCAACTCGATAATCTCAACGTCCGGCATATATTTTGCAACTTGCTTTGACATGATCATCATAAGCACCGCGCCTATTGCAAAATTCGGCGCTATGAAAGCGGGAGTTTGAAATTTTTCCGCCGCCGCACGAATTTTTTCTTTAGCGTCGTCACTCAATCCCGTTGTACCTACTACCGGCGAAACTTTTTTTTCAAGCGCCGTCATTACGTTTTTGAAAACAGAATCGGGACGCGTGAAGTCAACCATAACATCGGGCTTGTGAAGTTCCAATGCAGATTCAAGATTGGTTTCAACTTTTAATCCTGCAACTTCGCCGTCGAATACGTCAACTACGCCGACAAGTTCCAATTCCGAATCATTTTTCACAGCGTCAACTACGGTGCGTCCCATTCTGCCGAGTGCACCGCTTACCAAAACTTTTATCAATTAATACGCCTCCGTTTTAGCTTTTAGGTTTCAGCTTTTAGAAAATACTGTAAGCTGAAAAAAATTTTACCGTTCAACTTTTAATTAACGGCTAATTTTAGCTTATGGGCTTTTTCGCGTCAACAAATTTTAATCAATATTCGTGACAGATTAATCTTATATAAATTGATTTCCGTGATATACTTCCAAAAAATATTGCTAAAAAAAATTTACTATGTTATAATCGGCGCGTTTAAAATGAAAGGACTGATTTGTCCATAAAATTTGTTAGTGGAAGTGGGCGTGTGTCCACTTTTTAATATTGCGCAGAAAAATTGGAGGTAGTGCAATGCCCGGTAAAATTGAAACGCGGGTTGAAGAATTGATGAACAAAATTTTAGATGACACGGATTTTGAATTGGTCGATACCGAATTTGTCAAAGAAAAGGATTGGTACTTGAGAGTCTTCGTCGACAAAAAAGGCGGCATTGATTTGGACGATTGCCAATTTTTGAGTGAAAAACTCGGTAACCTTTTGGACGAAGAATCGGTAATTGAAGGACCGTACATTTTGGAAGTGTCATCGCCGGGATTGGATCGCGTGCTAAAAAAAGATAAAGATTTTCTGCGCGAAGCAGGAAAGACGGTTGACGTGACACTTTACGCGCCGTACGAAGACAAAAAAGATTTTACCGGTACGCTGGAACGCCGCGACAAAGATTTTTTGTACTTGAAAGATTGTAAACCCATACCGCGTGAAAAAATTTCGCAAGTCAGATTGCATATTGAGTTTTAGTGAGTAGTAATTAGTGAGTAGTTAGTAGTTATTAGTGAGTAGTTGGTAGTAAATAGTTGAAAAATACTACTTACTACTTACTATTTACTACTTACTAAAGATAGTGAGTAGTGAAAGTTAAAAGCTACCTGCTACCGGCTAAGAATGGAGGTCATAACTTGGCTGTAAGAAAGAAGAAAGGCGTTCAAAACGAGATTATTCTTTTGGACGCTTTGAAAGATTTGTGTAATGAAAAAGAAATTCCGCCGGAGGCTATGTTCAGCGCCATTGAAGCGGCGTTGGTATTTGCTTGCAAGAAAACTACCGGCGCGGACAAAAATATAACCGTTGACATTGACCGCGAAAACGGCACTTTTCATATAAACGAACTGCGCGACGTTGTGGAAGAAGTCACCAACCCCAACAGGGAAATTTCTTTGGAAGAGGCTCAAGAGATTAATTCCGAATACGAAGTTGGCGACGTGGTACGCAGGGAAATTCCGGCAGGGGATTTCGGCAGAATTGCCGCGCAGGCTGCCAAGCAAGTCGTTATGCAAAAGATTCGTGAAGCAGAAAGAATTGTCGTATATGATGAATTTACAGACCGCGCCAATGACGTGGTAAGCGGCAGTGTTGTACGCATTGAAGACGGAAATTTAGTAATTGATATCGGCAAGACTGAAGCAGTTTTAATGTCTTCTGAATTAATGCCGCAAGATAATTTTAGCGTCGGCGACAGAGTACGCGCTTACGTTGCAGAAGTTCACCGCGCAGGCAAGGGACCGCAAGTCTATCTTTCACGTACGCATCCGGGCTTTTTGCGTTGTCTTTTTGAAATGGAAGTTCCCGAAATTCACGAAGGCATTATACAGATTAAATCCGTTGCACGTGAAGCCGGAGCGCGTGCAAAAATCGCCGTCGTTTCAAAAGATGAAAATATTGACGCGGTAGGCTCCTGCGTAGGTCAACACGGGATAAGGATTCAAGCCATTAACAGAGAACTCGGCGACGAAAAAGTTGATATTATTCAATGGGACGCTGAACCGGCAAATTATATTGCCAATGCTTTAAGCCCTTCCAAAGTTGCTAAAGTTGCCGTAAATGATTTGGATAGAATTTCCCGCGTTATCGTGCCGAATAATCAATTAAGTTTGGCTATCGGCAAGGAAGGGCAAAACGCGAGACTTGCCGCGCGATTGACAGGTTGGAAAATCGACATAAAGAGTCAGGCGCAAGCTACGGAGGATTTGTGGGATTCGGACTTCAGACCGATTGACATTAAAACTACTAAATTCTTTTCATCACTTTTGAAACCTACTAAAAATAAAAATAAGAATAAGTTCAGCAATAAAAATAAGAATAAAGCCCGTAACAAAAACAAAGGCGGTAACAAACCGCAGAATGGCTGAGGTACCACGTGACGCAGAAAAATTCTTCCAAGCAAACTCAAATGCGCCGTTGCGTAAGTTGCAGGGAAATTAAGCATAAATCGGAATTTTTGAGAATTGTAAAACTTGCCGACGGAAATATTTTTGTAGACGAAACAGGCAAAGCTCAAGGACGCGGCGCTTATGTATGCCGTCTTGAAAAATGCGCACTTGAACTAAAAAAGCGTCGCCGCCTTGATAAGCAGTTCAAAACAAAAGTTCCTGACGAAATTTATAATCATATTGTGGATTTATTCACTGAACATTTCTAATTCTAATCAATCTTCTGAAAGGGAGTAAAAATATATGTAATCAGTTGTCTTGACGCTTTCAACCGTTTTAAAAATTTTATGACGGGCGAGAGCTTAACACGGGGGTGGATTTATGGCGAAAGCAC
The DNA here is from genome assembly GCA_905235425.1 of uncultured Selenomonadaceae bacterium. Lineage (GTDB taxonomy): Bacteria > Bacillota > Negativicutes > Selenomonadales > Selenomonadaceae > Quinella. The sequence goes on along the minus strand of CAJOKY010000159.1, from coordinate 1,183 downwards.
CGAAAACGCCGAAATATAGAATTTTTGAACTTGCAAAGGAGTTGAATCAAGAAAACCAATCAATTATAGATTTTTTGAAAAAGCGTAAAGTAAAAGTTGCCAATCGTTTCAGTGCGGTAGGCGAAGAAATTTACAATCTGCTTAAAGAAACATTTTCACGCCGTCCGAAAGCGTCGGCAGAAAATCAAAGTGAACCTAAATCAGACGTTAAAGCAGAGGTTAAAGCCGAAACTAAAACTGAAACTGAAAAAACTTCGTCGCAACCTAAAACAGAAACTAAGCCGCAAAAACCTAACAGTAAATTTGACAGTAAACACGCCAGACCGCGTTACGAATCAAAACCGAAACCTGCGCGACCTGCTGAAGTTAAGGCGGAGGAAGTAAAGCCAGCCGCAAAAGTTGAACCTGCTAAAGTTGAATCTGCTAAAGCCACGCCTGCAAAAAACGACACAAAGGCGCCTAAATCTGCCGTTAAGCCGGAATCAGCTAAAGTTGCCGAAGTTAAAGATAAACCTGCGCCGAAAGTTGAATCACCTGCACGGCAAGAGCGTCCTGCAATTAAATCTGAATCTTCACGCAGGCAGGACAGCCAATCTGTAAGACAGCGTGATAATCGCGATAATCGCGGTGAACGTGTTGACCGTAGTGAACGCGGTGAACAGTTTGAAGGCAGAGATAATCGTCAAAATCGTTTTGAACGTGAAAAACCTGCGCGGGATAATCGTGAACGCTTTGACAGACAGTCACGCGGTGATTTTAGTGACAGTGAGGATATGGACGAGCGTCCGAGCCGTTTTGAACGTGAAAAATCTTCCCGAGATAATCGCGACCACTCTTCGCGCGGTAACAGAAATGAACGCCTTGACCGCAGTGAACAAAGTCGAGCCGAACGCAGTGAATCACGTCCCGAACGCGGCGACCGTACCGAAAGAAAAAATCGTGACAGCAGTCGTGAAGACGGCGGCAAGACGCAAAATCGCAGTCGTAACCGCAGAAATAAAAATGCCGCTAATGTTGCAAAAAGTCAACAGCAAGCACAAATGCAGATGCAACAGCAACAAGTCAATCGTCCGCCGCGTCCAAAGAAAAAGCCGCGTCCGCAACCTGCACCTGTTCATAAAGTAGAAATTGCGCGTCCAACTCACATAAAAATCCCGTCGACAATCGCGGTTAAAGACCTTGC
>CAJOKY010000158.1 GCA_905235425.1 uncultured Selenomonadaceae bacterium | reverse complement strand
ACTTTGCCGTCGTCGCAAAGTTTGACTTCAATGCTTTTAAGCGGCTCTGTCACGCGCTCTTTCACGTAGTCAATATACTTTTTGGCGTCATGCTCAGTGAAATTGTCAAGCCCCATGACGTTGACTTCTACGCCTTCAATTTTCATCATACAATCACCACCTTTCCAACATTTAATTATTTTTATCAGGCATCAAAACAGTACGAATCGGGAACGGAATATTAATGCCCTCTTCGCGATAGCGTTTTGTAATCGCCATAATAAATTTGTGTTTAATCTTTAATTGATTCACAAATCTATGCGCATGTAATAAGACATTGAAATTTATGGACGAATCTCCAAATTCAGTAAAAAGTACGCTGGGCGCAAGAGGATTTATGTCTACGCCTTCAGAGGTTATCGCCGGTTCGTAGCCTTCAACTTCCATCATGATATCGCGTGCAACTTCAATTGTGACGCGCTCGACTTGCTCCAAATCACTTTCATAGCCGACGCCTATAGGCACTACAATTATAACATCTTCACGCGGACGCGAATAGTTTACGCTTGTGGATCCTGCAATATCTTTATTCGGTATAACTATGACAGTACCTTCATTTGCCGGCATAATAGTTGTAAAACGCCAGTTAATGTCAACTACGCGACCTTCATTGGCACCGATTTTTATAAAGTCATTTACCTTAATTTGTTTCGACAAAAGAATTTGCAGACCGGCGAAAATATTTTGCAACGTCTCTTGTAAACCCAACGCAACCGCCATACCGCCGACGCCCATTGCCGTGATAATCGGCGCTACAGATATGCCGTAGTATTGAAGAATAATCAACACGCCCGATGCGTAGATAAAAACTTTCAAAATCGTACTCATCAAAGTGGACTGCGACGCATCACCCGATGATGAAAATTTTATGTTGATAAAGCCGGAAACCGTACGCTCAACCACACGTGTTATCGTAAACATTATGCTTGTGAAAAGCAAGTACGACAAAAGCTGTATCAATGTATCCGGCAGTTGACTTGTGTTTACTACCCAGTACAAGCCGATAACCATACATAATGAAATTGGTACGCCTTGAATTGCGCGGTAGAATACTTCTTTAATGCTTGATTCATCAGTTTTCGCACGTCGCGCCACTCTTTGTATCAATGCGCGATTTATCGCTATGCCGACAAAAAGCGAAAATGCTAAAATACATATCGGCATTACCAAATATTCCATTATCTCTATAAAATCCATTTCGGAAAGATTTGTAATTATTTCCAAAAAAATTCCTCCTATATATTCGTCGGAAATTCACTGTCAAGTATTCCGAACAGAATAAGATTTTCATAAACGCCGTTTGTTAAAATTACGTCGCGCATAACACCTTCACGCTTAAATCCTAAACTTTCGTAAAGGTGCAAGCCAACAGAATTATACTCCTTGCAGTCAAGAAAAGCACGGTGATATTTTTTTACGCCGAAAATCCATTTCAGCAAAAGTGTAAACGTCTCGCGTCCGTAACCGCAATTTTTCTTATCAATTATGCCTTGCGTAAGTTCAATTTTGTTATGGGGGTTATCCATTTCACTTAGCATAAAGTAGCCGACAGGTAAATTACTTTCGCGCTCTTCAATGATAACGTCCATACTCTTCGCGCAGTTTGAAGTTAAAATTTTTGTATGAAATTCTTGGCTGAATGGTACTATAAACTTAACATTTTCCGGCTTAACTTGCAAGTCCAAAATGAAGTTTAAATCTGATAAATCTGCGCGGCGAATGCGTAAACGCGGACCTTCAATCAAAATCATTAAAATTTTCAATCTCCTTTTATAAAATCAAAAAATCCCCGCTCTGACATGAACGGAGATTTAAACTTTATTGTCATGAAAAAATAATTTTTATACCGCGTTAGCCAAATCCTTGCCGAGTTTTTCACAATTAGCAAGTGCCTCATCATCAGGCGCATTTTCGGCAATAACGGTACCGATTAACTTTGCTCCGGCTTCTTTAGTGCGATCAGCCCATGCTTCCATCCACGCGCCGCCGCCCCAGCCGTAAGAACCGAATAACGCAACGGGAATACCGTCGATTTTTTCTTCGGCTTCGGTGAAAAACGGCTCAAAAGAATCTTCTTCCAAAACTTCATCGCCCATTGCCGGACAACCGAAAATAAAGCCGTCGTACTTGGACATTTTATCTGCAGAAAAGTCGTCAACTTGAAAAAGGTCAACTTCATTCGTCACGCTCTTAACGCCTTTTACAACAGCATCTGCCATTGATTCGGTGTTACCCGTGCCGCTCCAAAACACGACTGCAATTTTGCTCATCAAAATCCCTCCAATAAAATTTTCGCCGCAAATATTATCATAGCACTTTCTTGCCGTCAATATTTTTTTTAGCGGTTAGCTTTTAGCGGTTAGCGATTAGCTGTTAGCTGTTAGCCGTTAGCTGTTAGCCGTTAGCTGTTAGCCGTTAGTGATTAGCTTTTAACTACTCCCTGCTCCCTGCTCCCTGATTAGCTGTTAGCCGTTAGCTTTTAGGTTTTAGGTGTTAGTAAAACTGCTCCCTGATCCCTAATCCCTGTTCCCTGATTAGCTTTTAGCTTTTAAATTCTTAATTTCATTAAGCCGTGCCGCCAAAGTAGCCGCGTCTTCGTCACCTTCAACCGGCGTAATAATCGCTTGCTGTCCCAAATAAACCGTGCCGTTTGAAACAGTCGCTTCCTGCTTGTCATACCCTTTATGATAAGCGACGGCAAGATTACCCAGTACAAAGTACGCGCGTTCAGCTGATGACATCTTACCTACCGGCGCCGGCGTCAAGAACTCTTTTTTATTCACTACCACGACGCCTTTTTTGTCAACTTCAGCATGTTTCTTGCTGTATTCATAAAGTTTTTTCGCGTAATTGTCACGGCGCTTTGAACTGTCGGGGTGGTCGGAAGGATTGAAAAAGCTCTCTATACCGGAACGCTTATGCCCCTTTTCAAGATCTACGAACTTTTGCATAACGGCAGCAGTTGCACCGAGATTGTAATTTGTATTCAAAAGATAATCCCATGCCAAATTATCAGCCTCTGCCTCTTTGCCGCGACCGTAGTCTGCAATGGTGTGAGTAAGTGCAAGTGAACCGATTAAATTTGCAAGCGTCGTACCGCCTGCAACCGCAACGCCTACCTGCGCCAAAAGTTGCTGATTGAGATTATTTTTAACTGAATTGGCGGCGTGATCTTTTTGACCATGTCCCATTTCGTGACCGATAATAGCGGCTAATTCGTCATCAGAGTCGACATAATTAAATGTACCGCGATTTACCATCATGACGTGCCCCATACCGCAACCTGCATTTAAAGTATCATTTTGCGATATGAAGTAAAGGTACGGCTTGCTGGTAATGGTGCCGTCAACCTTTGCAACACCTGCCGACAAGTTCGCCATAATTTTATCAAGTTTTGTGTTAAGCTCGTAATTTTCTTCGACGCCGTATTCTTCACGGAACTTTTGATAAAGCGCCTGCCTGCCTTCCTCCGTGTTATTAATCATGTCAATTTGCTTTTTAACTTGATTAATCTGCTCATTGGCGGAGATAACGCCGACACCTATACCTATCGCGTCACCTAAGCCGATAGCCTCTGCAGTAGGCGTAGAAAAAATTAAGGTCGTACCAAATGCGGCGGCAGTTAAACCTGCAGAAATTTTTTTAGCCAATTTTTTAACCTTCATCTGCCTAAACCTCCAATCTGACGTTTAGCCCAAAAACTTTTCAATGCGTTTAAGTGCGGCAGAAATTTTTTCAATGCTCGTAGCGTATGAGCAGCGCACATGCCCCGTACCGGATTTTCCGAAGGCAGTACCGGGTACAAGTGCCACACGCTCTTGACGTATAAGTTTTTCTGCAAAATCTTCCGCCGTCATACCGGTAGACGTAATGTCTGGGAAAATGTAAAACGCGCCTTTCGGTTCAAAACATTTCAAGCCCAATTTATTCAGACCGTCATAAATCAAATTCCGCCGTCTGTCGTATTCGGCAACCATTTTTTTCATATACTTTTCGCCGTGCTTTAACGCCTCAATCGCGGCAACCTGTGCGGTAACCGGCGCACAGAGCATGGTGTATTGGTGAATCTTCGTCATTGCGGCTATAAAATCTTCATTTCCCAACGCGTAGCCGATACGCCAGCCCGTCATTGCGTAGGCTTTACTGAAACCGTTTAACAAAATCGTCCTGTCGCGCATATTCGGCATGGCGGCAAAACATTCATGTAAGCCGCTGTACGTCAAGTCACCATAAATTTCGTCCGAGATAACAATTAAATCATGCTTTTCGGCAAATTCCGCGATACGTTGTAAATCCCGCCGCGTCATTATCGCGCCGGTAGGATTGTTGGGATATCCGATTAACATCGCCTTAGTTTTCGGCGTTATGTAAATTTCCAATTCTTCCGGTGTTATGCGAAATTCATTTTCAAGTTTAGCCGGCACTGAAACGGGTACGCCGCCTGCCAATACAGTACAAGCTTGATAGGATACATAGCAGGGTTCGGGTATTAAAACTTCGTCGCCGGGCTCGATAATCGCTCTTAGTGCAATGTCAAGCGCTTCACTTACGCCGACGGTTACCAAAACATCGGTATCTGAATTGTATTCAAGATTGTAAAGCCGCTTGTAATGTTTGGCAATTTCCTTGCGCAGTTCCGGCATACCGCGATTGGCAGTGTAGCTTGTGTAGCCGCGTTCAAGCCCATAGACACAACTTTCACGAATTGACCAAGGGGTTATGAAGTCCGGCTCGCCTACGCCAAGCGAAATTACGTCGTCCATCTGCGCGGCAATATCGAAAAATTTTCTTATGCCGCTCGGCGCGATTGATTTAACCGAAGTGCTGAGTTTATCGCTCCAAGTCACGGCGTAACCACCAGCCTTCGATCTTGCTCTTTATCTTCCAAAATAATGCCGTCTTTTTTATACGCTTTTAACATGAAGTGACTGCGCGTCTGTGTTACGCCTTCGATTGTTGAAAGGCGCGTGGCTACGAAGGTTGAAATTTCCTTAAGCGATTTACCTTGTACCTCAACAAGTAAATCAAAATTGCCGCTCATAAGGTAAACTGCGCGGACTTCGTCGAAACGGCAAATTCTTTCTGCCAACGCGTCAAAACCTACCTCACGTTGCGGCGTCAAATTTATTTCAATTACAGCCGTTACAAATTCTTCGCCGTAGCGTTCCCAATTAATCAGCGTATTGTAGGAGAGAATTATTTTTTCCTGTTCAAGCAGTGCTATTTGATTTTTAATTTCTTCTTCAGGCGTTTGCAACATTGACGCAAGCTCCGCCGTTGAAATTCTTGAATTGCCTTGTAATATTTCCAAAAGTTCTTTCATTAACAATTTCCCTTCGGTTTATGTTTAGTGAGTAGTTAGTAGTGAGTAGTTAGTAGTAAGTAGTGAATAGGTGGTAGGAGGTAGGAGGTAGGAGGTAGGAGGTAGATAGTAGAAAACCTACAACCTGATCCCTAATCCCTGTTCCCTAATCCCTATTTTTTCGTAGTAGTAAGTTGCTGATAAATAAAATCGGCAAGACCAATACCGCCGTCCATAGCCATTTGTTTTGTCAGCTCTTCGTGGTACATATCGCGGTAAATATCCATCGCGTTATCGTCGCCGTAAAGCTCATCTTTAGGTACTGTCTTCCACATATCATTATACAGCATC
>CAJOKY010000157.1 GCA_905235425.1 uncultured Selenomonadaceae bacterium | reverse complement strand
AATTTTCTTCATTTATAATCTCCTTAGGTCTTGACGGCGGCTTAAGCCGTATTTTTTTTGCGCCGAATACCCCCTGCCTTAGGTACTTTCAACAGGGCGGCTTGCCTGCGGGGCGGCGGCGACCGCCGGCAACGAGTTAGACACAATAAAAAAAAGTCACTTAACCTTAACTTTTTTCTACCGCCTCGAAGGAGTTACAATAAATAGGAGCGTCTAAAATGGAAATACCTGGAGAGTTAAGCGAGGCTACTACAACGCAAGCAAAATTAGCCCGTTACCTTGAATTGTCGAAGGCAAGAATTACTCAGCTTGTAGACGAAAAAGTAGTAGTTCGCGACGAATCGGACGCTAAGGGCAAAATACTAGCCTTTGACAGTGTACGCAATTATTACCTTAGTCAACAGTCAAGCGAGCGGCGTCAACTTTTGGAAGGAAAAAGGCTTGCACGAACGGGCTAAACGCGAACTTGCAGAGTTAAAATTGCGGGAACGGCGCGGCGAACTTTACGAGGCTGAAGTTGTTGAAAGTGTTATGATTGAACACCTTACTAACTTTCGTACAAAACTTTTGGGACTTCCGCCGAAAATTGCGGCTAAACTGCCTGCTGATATTCGCGGCGAAGTCTACGACGATTTAACACGTGAAATTGAAAATTGTCTTGACGAATTGGCTAAAAATTACAAGGACGCCGATTTAAAATCTGCAGATGTCGACGACACGGAATTTGATTCGGAGGTTGAAGATGATTGATAAAATCTACAATGAAGACTGTCTTGTAGGTATGAAAAAGCTGGCGGACGGCTCGATAGATTTTATTTTGACTGACCTGCCTTACAATCTGCTTGACCCACAAACCGAATGGGATAATACCCCCCCCTTGCCGATTTACGCGAACAGTTTTTTAGAGTGATAAAATCTAACGGCGCGGTATGTCTTTTTGCAAGCGGAAAATTCACCTTTGAACTCGGTACGGTTTTCAAAGATTTTTTCAAGTATAAATTTGTATGGAAAAAGCAAACTGTCAGCGGCTTTATAAATTGCAAATATCGCCCTTTGACAAGTCACGAAGATATTTTGATTTTCTCAAAAGGCACGGCGGCTCCGCGTGCGTCAAACAATATGACGTACAACCCGCAAGGCTTGATAGAAATTAATGAGCGGCGTGGAAATGGAAAAAAGCGTTTTGGAACAGTAGCCGGTAGACGCCCTTGTAATGCCAAGTACGAAGATTATATCTGTAAATATGGCAATTACCCGCGTGACGTACTGGAATTTAACGCGCTTGCTTCGTCCGTCAACCGTTTGCATACTTCCCAAAAACCTGTTGACCTTTTGGAATATCTGATAAAGACATATACAAATGAAGGCGAGCTTGTACTTGACGCTACGATAGGCTCAGGAAGTACGGCAGTTGCCGCTATCAATACCGGCAGGCATTTTATAGGTTTTGAGACCGACAAACATTTTTTTGAAGTAGCGAACGAGCGAATAGCAAAAACGTATGAAGAGCAGGGATTATTTAAATCGGTTATGTCTCTTGAAGGGAATAAAGCCGATAATCAAAATGCCCGTCAGTGAATGGGCTGATACATACCGCCAATTACCCGCTGATTCTGCCGAACCCGGGCAATGGCGAACTTCGCGGACGCCGTACGCAAAGGCAATAATGGATGCCTTCACGCAGAATGATATTCACCGCGTTGTGGTAAAATCGGCGGCACAAGTTGCCAAAACGGAAATTCTTTTGAACATAATCGGCAGGTACGCGCATTTAGACCCTTGCAGTATTTTACTCGTGAATCCTACTATCGAAATGTCAGAAGATTTTTCAAAGGCTCGCCTGTCGAAAATGATTCAAGACACGAAGGTTTTAACGCCGCTTTTTTACGGTAACCGCGCCAATGCCAAAACCCGTGACACTAATCAAACTATCCTATCGAAGTTTTTCACAGGCGGGCGGTTGGTATTAGGCGGAGCTAATTCTCCTGCAGGTTTAGCGTCAAGACCAATACGTATTTTACTCTGCGACGAGGTAGACCGTTTTGCGATTTCCGCCGGTAGTGAGGGGGACCCCGTAGATCTAGCCGCAAAGAGAATGACGACATTTTGGAATTACAAAATGGGCTTATTTTCGACGCCGACAAATGAAGGTGCAAGCCGCATTGACATTGAATATTTGGCGGGAACGCAGGAAGAATGGCAACACCAATGCCCAAATTGCGGCGAATATCACGCGTTGGACTATAGAAATATGCTTGCCGATTATACCGAAAACAAAGACGCGGACGGCAACAAAACCGTCATTGTTAAAGGTGTAAAATGGCAATGTCCTGACTGCGGGCTTGATTTTGACGAGCGGGCGATAAAAACTTCTCCCCAAAAATACGTAGCTCAGAATCCCGATGCGATTTATAACGGCATAAGAAGTTTTTGGCTTAACGGTTTTTCTTCCCCCTGGTTGACGTGGGCTGAAATAATGCGCGAATGGCTAGAGGCTAAGGGTTTACCGGCACGTGAAAAAGTTGTCTACAACACGCGTTTTGGATTGTCTTATAAATTGGCGGGCGAATATGACGACGAGAATGTATTTTTAAATCGTCGCGAAGATTATCCCGCCGAATTGCCGCAGGGTGTTTTACTTCTGACAGCGGCAGTTGACGTACAAGCTAACCGCCTTGAATATGAAATTGTCGGTTGGGGGATTGGCGAAGAATGTTGGGGAATTTTACGCGGCGTCGTTCGCGGACAACCTACGCAACTTGAAACGTGGAACGAGCTTGATTTAATCCTTGACAGAGAATTTTATTTTCAAAACGGCACGCCGCTGAAAGTGTCACGAACATTTATTGACAGCGGCTATTCGACGCGGTCGGTGTACGAATACTGCAACGCCAATGTCAGGAAGGGCAGGTTTCCGATTAAAGGTAAAGGCGGAGCCGGTCTTCCCTTGCTGTATCAATACGGCAATCCTAAAAATTCGGCGGTGTTGCTAACGATTTTAGGCGTTGACGACGGCAAGCAGGAGGTTTTTGCCCGTTTAGGTGTCAGTGAAATTGGTGCACAGTATTTTCATTTCCCGCGCGATGATGAATTTTTGGGCAAGCGTGGGTATGATAAAAATTATTTTAAGCAGTTAATTTCTGAAAGGCGCGTCGTCCGTAAGAGCGGCGGCATTTTATATACGGCGTGGGAGCCTATAAATTCCGAAATTCGAAATGAATCATTGGATATCAGGGTTTACAATTTGGCTTGTATGAAGTCTTGCGAGGCTAAAAGAGGTGTGGAATTTTGGACGAAGAGAGCGCAACTATTGAAGGCGGAATATCTGATACAGAGGCAGGAAGTGACAGCTCCGAAACAAGCGCCACCGTCAAGCAACAATACAGTTATGTCACGACAGCTGGATATTTGGACTTAGATTTTGATTTAAAATCGCTGAAACGTCAACGGCTTTATGCCTATATGGAAGCCGAAAAAGCCATACTTCTCGGCGCCCAGTCGTATACTTTAGATAATAGAGTTTTGACCCGTGCCAACCTTTCAGAAATCAGAAAAGTTATTTCCGATTTAATTTCCGAAATTGCATTGGAAGAATCAGCGGCTAAAAACGGCAACGTCCGGCGGGCTGTCTTGATAGATTAGGTGATTTATGAAACGTAATAGACGCGCATTAAGCAAGGCGCTGAAATATCGAAATAGCGGGTATAGCGGCGGCGGAGCTAATCGTGAAAGAAACACGCTGAAATCTTTTTTGCCTGCGCATTACTCGGCAAAGTCAGATATTGACTTCAATCTTGACACGTTGCGAAACCGCGCCGCTGATTTAGTAATGAATAGCCCTATTGGCAGTGCGGCTGTCACGACGTCCACTTCCAATGTCATTTCAAGCGGCTTGAAATTATTCCCGCGAATCAAGCCTGCCGCATTGGGATTGACGTCCGAGCAAGCGGTTGAATGGTGTCAGCATACTAAGCAGGAATTTGAACTTTGGGCGAACAGTTTGAATTGTGACTATTACCGCCGAAATAATTTTTACGAAATGCAACGCGTAGCGTACCAATCTTACTTGATGGACGGCGACGCGTTTTGTATTTTTAGGCGCCGATATCCTACACGTGATAATCCCTACAGCTTAAGGTTACAGCTGATAGAGGCGGCTCGTGTATCAAACCCGCTTTTCACGACATCCCCAATTTTGGGGACGTCTCCTTATGGCGTTGAAATGAAAAATCCCGCGAACGGTCACCGAATTGTCAACGGCGTTGAAGTTGACGGCTCAGGACAGATTGTCGCGGTATGGATATCAAATAAAATCTGGAACGAGCCCGTTAATCTTGACGAAAAGCTTGAATGGCAACGAGTGAAGATTTTCGGCGACGAAACCGGCAGGCGCAATGTTTTACACGTCTGCTACGATAGCCGCATTGAACAATATCGCGGCGTACCCTTTTTAGCTCCGGTCATTGAAAGTTTGAAAAATATCGCCCGCTATGCTGATTCAGAGCTTACAAGTGCAATTATTAAATCTTTCTTCTCTATTTTCTTCACGGAAAATTACCAGTCAAGCGGTTTTGACTTGAATCAAGTTTTGCCCGACAATGACGGCTTGACAGATGAAGAAATGGATAAAGTTATGCGCGAATACAAATTAGGCGCGGGAACGATAACCAAATTGCCAAAAGGCGTGGACGTTAAGGCGATTGACAGGAGTAATGCACAATCTACCTTTGACCCGTTTATTAATGCCTTCGTCAAACAGATAGGGGCCGCCCTAAATTTACCGCAGGAAATTTTAATTAAGGAATTCCAGAGCTCGTATTCTGCTAGCCGCGCCGCGCTCCTGCAAGCGGAGGACGAATTTAGGCAACGTCGAATAGCCTTCATAAATGATTTTTGCCAGCCCATATATGAAAATTTTCTTATGGAAAGTATTACGCTAGGCAGAATCAAGGCGGACGGCTTTTTTGACGATATCACGACGCGTGCTTTATGGAGCAAGGCAGATTGGATTGTACAGGGCAGTCATTTAATCGACGTGACTAAGGAGTTGCAAGGTGCGCAAATGCGCATTGCCTTAGGACTTACGACGCACGAGTCTGAAGCCGCCAAATTATGTGGTACGGACTACAACGAGAATTTAGAAGTTTTAGCCTACGAATACGAGCTTAGAAATAAGCTATTGCCGAATATTCCCGAGAATCCAATGCTACAGCCCACTAATCCCAATGAAGAAAATAGCGAATCGGAGGAGACGCCCGTTGAAAGTGATAGACAGAATTTATAATGAAGATTGTCTTGTAGGTATGCAGGAAATTTCGGACGGTGCGATTGACTTTGTCTTAACCGATTTACCTTTCGGCATCACCAAATGTGATTGGGACATCAAGATTGATTTAGTTAAGTTTTGGGAGCAGATTAAGCGCGTAACCAAGAGGGGGGGGGCAATAGCTTTATTCGCCAAAATGCCCTTCGGTGCAGAGCTTATTATGAGTAATTTGAAAATGTTTCGGTACGAGTGGATCTGGGAAAAAAGCGTAGCGGCAGGTTGGTTTGATTCTAACCGAATGCCGCTCCGCGCGCACGAAAACATTTTGATTTTTTATGATAAACTACCGACATATAACCCGCAATTTACAGAAGGCGAGCCTTATGAAAAAAGAGGACTTTCAGGCTCTAAAAATTATCAAATGTTTCAAGACGGCTTGAAATACTGCGCCGCCGTCAATGACGGAAAAAGATATCCTATCGATATTCAAAAGTTCGGAGTGTTACTTACAAAACCGAAAGAAAGAGTAGGGCACAACACTCAAAAGCCGCTTGATTTATTGGAATATTTAATCAAAACCTATACGAACGAAGGTGAATTGGTACTTGACGCGACGATAGGCTCGGGAAGTACAGCAGTTGCCGCGATAAATACCAATCGGCATTTTATAGGGTTTGAAACGGAAAAGCGATTTTACGATATCGCGAATGACAGAATCACGAAGGCGTTTGCAGAGAAAGGGCAGGCGCTTTTTTAGTAGGTGATATTATGGAAGGCGACGCAAGAGACATTGTAAAAGAAGGCATTGTAAGCGAGGTATTTCCTGAGCGTCACGCGGCGA
>CAJOKY010000156.1 GCA_905235425.1 uncultured Selenomonadaceae bacterium | reverse complement strand
AAGCCCGACGTAATTTATACCGAGCTGAAAAATATTTATGACGCTGAAAATTTTGGGCAACTGCCGCCGAAAAATAATGCGCCGATACAAATTGAATATGTCAGCGCCAATCCGACGGGACTTTTACACGTTGGTCACGGACGCGGCGCGGCGGCAGGGTCGGCGGTAGTGAACATTCTTCGTGCGGCAGGTTACAACGTCGAAAGTGAATATTACATTAACGACGCCGGTAACCAAATGGAAAATCTTGCAAAATCCGTAAATGCGCGATACCTTGAACTTTTGGGACATACCGTCGAATTTCCGGAGGACGGCTATCACGGCGCAGACATTATCGACACTGCGAAAAAAATTATTGAACGTGACGGCGATAAGTACGTAAGCTTGCCGGAAGATGAACGCTTGCAAATTTTACAAGACCTCGCCTACACCGATAAACTTGCCGAGTTGAAAAAAGATTTATCAGCCTTCCGCGTTGAATTTGACAGCTGGTTCAGTGAACGTACTCTTCACCCCGACAAAATTAATGACGCGATAAAAGTTCTGCGCGACAAAGGCGAAATTTACGAAAAGGACGGCGCACTTTGGCTTAACTCCACAAAGTACGGCGACGACAAAGATCGCGTTGTAGTTCGCGATAACGGCGTACCGACATACCTTGCCGCTGATATCGCCTACCACAAAGATAAATTCGACCGCAACTTCGGCACAATGATAAATCTTTGGGGCGCAGATCATCACGGCTACATTGCGCGTGTCAAGGCGGCTATGACTGCATTGGGTTTTGACGCCGATAAACTTAAAATTTTCCTTCTGCAAATGGTTTCACTTTATCGCGGCGGCGAACTTGTCAAAATGTCTAAGCGTACCGGCGAAAGTATTACTCTGCGCGAACTCATGGAAGAAGTCGGCACGGACGCGGCAAGATATTTCTTTTTAATGCGTTCGATTGACAGTCAACTTGATTTTGATTTAGATTTGGCGAAAAAGCAAAGTTCCGAAAATCCCGTTTACTATATTCAGTACGCGCACGCGCGAATTTGCAGTATTTTTCGGCAGGCGGAAGAAGTCGGGCTTAAGCTTGACAACACGCCGAAATTTTCAATGATGACTACCGCCGCTGAAATTGACTTAATCAACAAAATTTTTGAATACCCCGCCGAAGTCGATAAAGCCGCTGAAGAATTTGCGCCTCAACGCATTGCACGCTACGCATACGATTTAGCCGCGCAGTTCCACAGCTTTTATCGTGACTGCAGAATTTTAGGCGTGGACGCCGAACTTGCTAAGGCTCGGTTAGCATTGGTAAAAATTACGGCGCATACAATTAAACACGCGCTGAATCTTTTGGGCGTATCAGCGCCGGAATCTATGTAAAGGAGATTTTTAAAATGAAAAATAATAATACCCCCTCCCTTGTTCCTTGACACCTTCGACAGAGTAAAAAAAATCATTGTCGCGCAGTTAGGAATTGACGAAGACGAAATTAAAATCTCTTCAACTCGGGCAGATCTCGGCGCCGATTCTCTTGACAGTTTTGAACTTATCATGGATTTTGAGGAAGAATTTAATATCGAAATTCCCGACGAGGTAGCTGAAAATATTGAAACGGTTGGATTAGCTACGGAAAAAATTTTTTATTACGTCTACGGCTATCAAGCGCCCTATTCTTTCAGCGAAAAAGCTTTAAAAACTGAAGACTAAGACTAGACGGGCGACGACAACGCAAAAAACGGCGCGGACAGAATTGTAAACGGTGCGCAAATTCAAAGCAAGTACTGTAGCACCGGTTCAAAGTGTGTGCAGGAGTGTTTTGAAAACGGCAATTTTCGCTATTACAATTCCGACGGTTCGCCGATGCAAATTGAAGTTCCTTCCGATAAATACGACGACGCAGTTAAGGCAATGCAAAATCGTATCGAGCGCGGCGAAATTAAAGGCGTGAAAAATGCCAAAGATATTATCCGCAAAGGCAACGTGACTTATGAGCAGGCAAAAAATATTGCGAAGGCGGGGACGATTGAATCATTGACCTACGACGCGGTGAACGGAATAAAAATTGGTGCATACAGCGGCGGTATTTCTGCGGTAATAAATTTTGCGGTGTGCATTTGGAACGGTGAATCTTTTGAAGATGCTTTGGAAAATTCCGTTAAGGTCGGCTTGCAAGTCGGCGGAATAGCATGGGCTGGTTCAATTTTGGCGGGGCAAATGACGAAGGCTGGTTTACCCGGTACGCTTAAACCGGTTTCTGACACGATTGCAAAAACGATCGGCTTAACAAAAGGCGCGTCGAAGTTACTGCGCGTAAACGCCGTCACGGGACTTGCAACGCTTGCGGTTATGTCGGCGGGCGACGTGTTAGATATTTTTAACGGCAGAATTTCGGCTGGGCAACTTTTCAAAAATCTCGTAAACAAAGGCGCGGGATTGGCAGGAGGAATGGGCGGCGCATTATTAGCCGCACCATTAGGACCGGTAGGCATGCTTATTGCTGCTTGGCTTGCGAGTGAAGCGGCAAGTGAAGTTTCACAGGCAGTCACTGATGAAATTATTGAAGACGACAGCAAGGAAATGTGCAGAATTTTGGAAGAAACATTTCAAGACGTTGCATTTAACTTTATCCTCAACAAAGATGAAACTAAACAGATTGCCGATGAGTTAAGCCGAAACTTGAACAGTGATACTTTGAAAGATATGTACGCCGCCAATAATCGTTCACAATTTGCTTATAACTTAATTGCGAAAATTGCCGAGACTGTGGTTGAGGGCAGGAAACATATTTATCTGCCGTCGCCTGACGAATATATTAACGGTCTGAAAAAAGTTTTGGCATGATACAGAGGAAATTTTAGTACGAAAATTTTTTTGATGGCGGTGAAGATTTTGAGTTTGGTCTTTGGAAATAAAGTTGCCGCCGCGCAGAGTACAACGCCGCAATGGATTCAGAATTTGGCTGTAAAAAATAATGCGAATCAAATTTTCATTGTCGCGCAGATTGGCGAAAAAACTACGGCATGGGTTTCAATGCACGTAAAAGATTTTAACGGTGAATGGCGGCAGATTATGACGACGCCTGGATTTATCGGTAAAAACGGTCTCGGTAAAGAGCGTGAAGGCGATAACAAAACGCCGGTAGGAGTTTTCAAATTTAACCGCGCTTTTGGTATTGCTGATGATCCTAACTGCTTAATTCCCTACGTGAAAGTTGACAACAATCATTATTGGTCCGGCGACGCGAATTATAAATACAATCAGTTTGTCGACATTCGCGATTATCCCAATCTTAACACGACGGACAGCGAACACCTCATTGACTACAATCCGCATTACACATACGCCTTGAATATCAGCTACAATGAAAAATGCAAGCCGGGTTTAGGTTCAGCAATATTTCTTCATTGTTTCGGATCGTTTAAGACGTGGACGGCGGGCTGTGTGTCAATTCCAACTGAAAAGATGAAATTTGTCATGCAAAACGTCACGCCGAAATGTGTAGTTGTTATTGATACACTTGAAAATTTGGGCGGCAGTTTGTAGAAAGGTAGCTTTTAGCAGTTAGTCGTTAGCCATTAATTAAAAGCTAAGAGCTAATAGCTAACCGCTAATAGCTAACCGCTAAAATGGAGGAATATAAATTGAACGATCAAGACTACGAAAAAATGTCAGAAGTCGATTTGGCATACAGAATTTTAACTGATTCCGGCAAAGATAATCCCCTGCATTTCAAAGATTTAATACTTGAAATTCTCAATAAAAAAAATAAATCGGTGCAAAATGAGGCGGTTGCAATTTCCGAAGTCTATACAATGATCAATATGGACAGCCGCTTTCAGCATGTCGGTGAAGGGAAATGGGGCTTGACTGAATGGAATCCGATTGAATCTAAGCGCGGGCGCGGTGCAAGGAAAGTTGCAACGCCGACGTCTGCAGAGCCGACAGAAACAGTTAATAATTAATTAAGAATTAAGAATTGAGAATTAAAAATTATTTTAAAAGCTAAACAAGCGGGAGAATTTTTTCATGGCAAAATACATTTTCGTAACGGGCGGCGTTGTCTCTTCATTGGGTAAAGGTATTACGGCGGCGTCACTCGGACGGCTTTTAAAAAGTCGCGGCATTAAAGTTACAATACAAAAATTTGATCCCTACATAAACATAGATCCCGGTACGATGAGTCCCTACCAGCACGGTGAAGTTTTCGTGACTGAGGACGGCGCAGAAACTGACCTTGACTTGGGACATTATGAGCGATTTATTGACATAAATTTAAGCCGTCATTCAAATACCACGACCGGCAAAGTTTATTGGAGCGTACTTTCAAAAGAGCGTAAAGGCGATTATCTGGGCTCAACTGTACAAGTAATTCCGCATATTACCAACGAAATTAAATCCCGCATTTATTCCGTAGCTGAACTTGACAAGGCGGACGTTGTAATTACAGAAGTCGGCGGCACGGTTGGTGACATTGAAAGCCTTCCATTCCTTGAGGCGATTCGGCAGGTTAAAAAGGAAGTCGGCAAAAACGACGCAATTTATATTCACGTGACACTTTTGCCGTATATCGGCGCGGCAGGTGAACTTAAAACTAAGCCTACTCAACACAGCGTCAAGGAACTGCGCGCAATCGGCATTCAACCGGACATTTTGGTTTGCCGCACGGAACACCCCATTTCACGCGATATGAAGAAAAAAATTGCGCTTTTCTGCGACGTTGACGAAGACGCCGTAATTGAAAATCGCACGGCTGAAACAATTTACGAAGTGCCGCTTATTATGAAAAATGAAGGGCTTGACAAAATTGTTTTGGAAAAACTTAACCTGCCGCAATCTCCCGCCAAAATCGACGTATGGGAGAGGATGGTTTACAAGATTAAAAATCCCGAGCGCAAAGTTAAAATCGCGGTTGTAGGCAAGTACGTTGAACTTCCGGACGCTTACATTTCCGTAGTTGAGGCACTTCATCATGCCGGCATTGACAATTCTGCCGCAGTTAAAGTCAAATTCATAAACGCTGAAAAAATTGAAGAACCGGACGTTGACCTTGACGAAGTTTTCAGCGGTTGCAAAGGCATTTTGGTACCGGGCGGTTTTGGTGACAGAGGCATTGAAGGTAAAATTAAAGCGATAAATTTTGCACGCGTAAATAAAATTCCGTATCTCGGTCTTTGTTTGGGTATGCAATGCGCGGTTATCGAATTTGCGCGTAATGTCTGCAATTTTAACGACGCCAACTCCACTGAATTTAATCCTGAAACAAATTTTCCTGTAATAGCGCTTATGGATTCGCAGCGGGAAGTTACCGATAAAGGCGGCACCATGCGGCTTGGTGCGTATCCGTGCAAAGTCACGCCGGATACTTTCACTGCCGCCGCGTATTTTGGCGACGCGAAAGATTTTTCTGAAATTCAAGAAAGACACCGTCACCGTTTTGAGTTCAATAACAATTTCCGTGAAATTTTTCAAGCTAACGGAATGGTTATCGCCGGCGTTTCTCCTGATGACAGTTTGGTTGAAATTATCGAGCTTGATAAAAGTTTGCACCCGTACTTTGTAGGTTGCCAATTCCACCCCGAATTAAAATCCCGTCCCAATCACCCGCACCCTCTGTTCCGCTCCTTCGTCAATGCCGCCATTTTAGGGAACAGGGATTAGGGATTAGGGAGCAGATACTACTCACTACCTCACTACTTACTACTCACTAATCAGGGAACAGGGA
>CAJOKY010000155.1 GCA_905235425.1 uncultured Selenomonadaceae bacterium | reverse complement strand
ACCTTCAAACTTTTAGAAAATTTTTTTCACCTAAAAGCGCCAAGAAGCCCCCACCTTTAGGCGTGGGGAGGAAAGGCGCACAATATTTTCTTGATTTTGTATAAATCAAACTGTATAATTTTATTATCGAGCAAACGGTTGTAGCTTAGGCTTTAAGGCACTCGATATTGGGAAACCTCAATGCTGCAAGTAGAAATATTTGCAGGGCTGAAGTCAGTCAGCCGTACGCGGTGGCGTAAGCTAACTGCAAGCCCCCGCCTTTAGGCGTGGGGTTGTTGACATTATCCTAAGATAATGCTAGCGATGGTGAGGACGACCTGCGCTGCTTGCAACGCCAACGAAATTTTCTCGTACTTAGTCATGAACACCACCTCCTCTCGAGAGAGGAAGCCGACAACCGACCGTTTTTTTATTATAACAGAAAAAATTTTTCTGCAATACTTGACGGCGTGTAATGCGCCGTTTCTTTTAGGAGGAAAACTTTTTGGAAAAATTGACTTTGAACAAGGCAAAGGAAATTTTGCACAAGCATACTACCGAAGAACATTTACTGATACACGCGGCGGCAGTCAGCGCGGCAATGGGCGCAATGGCTGAACATTTTAACGCCGATGTCGATCATTGGAAGGCGATAGGTTACCTGCATGACGTTGACTTTGAAAAATTTCCCGACGAACACTGCCAACACGTACGCGAATTGTTAGAGCCGGAAGGCGTTTCAAATGACGATATCGACACAATAATTTCTCACGGCTACGGCTTGACAGGCGCCGACGTTAAACCCGTTACCGAATGTCAAAAATCCCTTTTCGCGGTTGATGAACTTACCGGCATTGTCTACGCCTATTCGTTAATGCGTCCTGAAGGCATGAAGGATATGTCGGTTAAAAGTTTGAAGAAAAAATTCAAAGACAAAAGATTCGCCGCTAAATGTAACCGCGACGTTATCACGAAGGGCGCGGCAGATTTAGGCATGGAACTCGGCGAACTTATGGAACTTTGCGTGAAGGGTATGCAAAACTTTGAAGATGATGTCAAAAAAAATTAGCCGTCGAAATTTTATCAAGGCGGCGTTTGCATCCGGCATAATGCTCGGCGGCGGTTTAATAATCGGTTGTGAAAAAGATACACCGCCTGTAAACAATTTGAAGGTAAAATTTTTACGGCAGATTATCACGAAAGATCCTGCCGTGTCACGTTGCATAATGTGGCAGAGTGATTCGCCTATGACTTCGCCGATTGTTGAAATTACGCTTAACGGCGACACTAAACAAATTCCCGCGCAGGACTCAACCTTCACGGATGACGGTCTGGAAAATATTCAGTACACCGCGCAGATTGGCGAGCTTAAGCCGAATACCGACTACGAATTTAAAATTGTTGCCGGCGATAAATCTACCGATAAATTCACGCTGAAAACTTATGACGAAAATAAATTTAAAGGGATAATTTTTCCCGATTCGCAGTCAGCGGATTATAATGTTTGGGGCGGCGTAGCTAAGGCGGCGTTTGAAAAAAATCCCGACGCGCAATTTTTTATTAATATGGGTGATATCGTCGATAACGGCGAGGATACAGAGCAATGGCAGGCGTGGATGACGCAGGTTGAAGAGCCGCTTACAAAAATTCCCTTCGTGCCGATAATGGGCAATCACGAATGCTACACGCGCGATTGGAAAGCGCGCTACCCAATTTCATATTTAAATTATTTTGCCGTGCCGGAAAATGGCAATAAATATTTTGACAGGCGCTATTATTCGTTTGACTTCGGTGCGGCGCATTTTATGATTTTGGACAGTCAATGGCAGGAGCTTGATGCATTTGCGCCTGGCGTTATTGACGCGCAGATAAATTGGTTGCGTCAAGAGTTACTTGAAACTAAAAAGGCGTGGAAAATTGTCTGCGTACACCGTGACGTTTTACAGTACAAGATAAACGGGCGCGATGATTGGCGCGAAGGTATATCGGAAGTCGGCGTGAATTTTATGCCGGAGTTTGACTATTTCAATGTTGACGTAGTTTTTACGGCGCATTTGCATACATATAGAAATCGCGGGCATATACGAAATTTTAAAGACGATCCTACGGGACCGCTTTATATTTTGACAGGCATCAGCGGCGACGTGCGATATCCGGGTTTATGGGTGAATCATACGCTTGACAAAGTTGTAGCGCCTCAACCCGAGACGGATAATTTTTTGACTATTGAAGGCGACGAAAAAACTTTGCTGATAAAGTGTTTTCTGCCGGACGGCAAGCAGATTGACGAAGTTAAACTTGTCAAAGAGGCTAATTTAGTAAGTAGTAAGTAGTGAGTAGTAAGTAGTACTGTTCCCTGTTCCCTAATCCCTAATCCCTATCATGAACCAATTCCAAGAAAAATTACAAAAACTTTTACATCAAAGCCGTCACAATTTCGGCGGCAGTTACCAATCCATAACTCAGATTGTAGACGCAATTTTAAACTTCGCCATAACCGTTCGAGCAACAGATTTACACTTTGAACCGATTAAAGATTTTCTGCGCGTGCGCTACAGAATAGACGGCTACTTACACGAACTGCATGAACCCTTGCCGATAAATTTAGCTCCATCGTTGACGGCGCGAATAAAAATTTTGGCGTCAATGGACACTACGACAATTTTTTCACCGCTTGACGGCGCAATACAATTCGGCAAAGTAGAAATGCGCGTGGCAACTATGCCGTCAGAAGGCGCGGAAAGCGTGACAATTCGTCTACTGGATCCTGCGCGACAGCTGAAAAATATATCGGACTTGGGCTTTACTTCTAAAAATGAAAAACTTTTTCGCAAGGCAATAGCTGAAACGTCGGGCATGATAATTTTGACGGGACCGATGAACTCCGGCAAGTCAACCACTTTGTACGCGGCACTGCGTGAATTAAATCAACCTTCACGTGCGATAATGACGTTGGAAGACCCTATCGAACAACACATAGACGGCGTGACGCAGGTGCAGGTAAATGAAAAGGCGGGCTTGACATTCGCGGCGGGACTTCGTGCAATGCTGAGAATGGACGCCAACTGTTTAATGGTAGGCGAATCACGCGACGCCGAAACTTCAAAAATTGCGGTACGCGCCGCATTGACGGGACATTTAATTTTTACGACACTACACGCGGCTGATTCGTGCAGTGCCGTTTTTCGTATGATTGAAATGGGCGTTGAACCGTACCTTTTGGCGTCAACCTTAAAATGCGTCGTGGCTCAAAGATTGGTACGTCAACTTTGTCCGCACTGCAAAAAATTGATTGAAACGAATGACTACGAGAAAAAATTAATCTGCGCGGAAAAAATTTATCAAGCGGTAGGTTGCGAACATTGCGGCGGTACGGGATATTTAGGCAGGCTTGCCTTGCATGAGATTTTGCAGGTGAAAAAATCTGTACGCGATTTAATTTTGTACAGCAGAGACCTTGATAAAATTCGTGCGACGGCGCTTGATTCGGGATTGGAAACTTTGGCAGTTGACGGTACAGAAAAAATCCGCGCAGGTTTAACGACGCTTGAAGAAGTTCAAAGGGTTTTGGGAGAAGAGATTGTAGAGGGTAGATTGTAGAGGGTAGATTGTAGAGGGTAGGTAAATTTTATGGAAGGAAATTTAGTACACGTTGCGATAAATGCGCTTGCCGTAATAATATTTCTTGCAATCGCCGTACTTTTATCTAAAGACAGAAAAAAAATTAATCCTAAACAGGTCGGCATACTTGTGGGGCTGAATGTTTTTATCGGCTGGTTTTTAACGTCATTTCCAATAGGCAGGGAATTAATCATCAACGTGGCGGCAATTTTTAATTCCATTGTAAGCATTGCCTACGAAGGCGTGGGGTTTGCTCTGCCGAACTGGGTAAACGTACCGCAGATGAATTTTATAACCGCCGCGCTTATGCCGCTTTTAATGATAGTGCCGCTTTTCGATATCTTAAACTACGTCGGCATAATGCCATTTGTGATAAAGTGGATAGGTCGCGGTTTAAGCTACATTACTCACGCGCCGCAATTTGAATCTTTCTTCGCAGTTGAAATGGTAGTCTTGGGCAATCCTGACGTGCAGGCAATTTCAACGACGCAACTTAAACAAATATCAAAGGAGCGTTGCTTAACCATTGCGATAATGTCAATGAGTTGCGTCTCTGCCGGAATTGTCGGAAGTTATATACAGATGATGCCGGCGGAATTTGTTTTAACGGCGATACCGCTTAACGTCATAAACGCCCTTATGATAGCGCACATTTTATACCCCGTGAAAGTTTCACCTGTCGAAGAAGACTCCGCGTTAATCGTTTCAGACAACTTAAAAAAGGTGCCTTTCTTCAGCATGCTTGGAAGTTCAATAATCGGCGCGGGCAAATTGATTTTTATCGTAACCGTCATGGTAATAGCCTTCATATCGCTTGCAAAATTGATCAACGCGGGATTGGCTTTCATACACCCTGCCGTAAGTTTGGAGGCGGCATTGGGTATTGTAATGTTTCCCGCCGCATGGCTTATGGTTCCTGAAACAAATGAAGCTTGGCAACTGGCGCAGTTTATGGGTACAAAGTTGGTAACTAATGAATTTGTCGTAATGTTGCAAGCACAGCCGCTTATGGAAAATTTCAGCCGACATATGCAATGCGTCTTAACTGTATTTGTTACGAGTTTTGCAAATTTGGGTACAGTAGGAATTTTGCTTGGAACTTTCAACGGCATTGTAAACAAAGACAAAGTAGATTTAATTTCTGCGAACGTGAAATATATGATTCTTTCCGGTATTCTTGTTTCGTTGATGAGTGCGAGCATAGCAGGATTTTTTACGTGGTAAGTAGTGAGTAGTGAATAGTGAGTAGTCTAAACGCTAAGAGGGTAAATGCTTATGGGATTTTTTGATAAATTGATGTCGGGACTTTCAAAGACTCGTGAAAAATTAGCAGATAAACTTGATGAACTTTTGCACGGCTCGGTAAAAATTGACGACGAACTTTTGGACGAATTGGAAGAAACACTGATAATGTCAGACGTTGGCACAAAGACGACGGAAAAATTAATGGAAGATTTACGAAAAGGCGTACGTAAAGCCGAAATAAAATCTGCAGATGACGTAAAAAAATTCCTCTCCAACCAAATACGTGAAATTCTGATTGGAGAGGAAGGCGTAACGGCGGAAGTCGATCCGCCAAAAGTTATTTTGATGATTGGCGTAAACGGCGCGGGTAAAACTACGACGATAGGAAAGTTAAGCGCGTACTACGCCGAGCGCGGTAAAAAAGTTATGGTAGCCGCCGCTGATACTTTTCGCGCAGGTGCGATTGAACAGCTTGAAATTTGGGCTAATCGTACCGGCGCAGAAATTATAAAGCACAGTGAGGGTTCCAACCCTTCTTCCGTAGCATTGGACGCCGCGCGGTCTGCCGTTGCAAAAAATGTTGACGTGCTGATTGTCGATACTGCCGGACGCCTGCAAAATAAATTCAACCTTATGGAAGAGTTGAAAAAAATTAACCGCATTATCGGCAAGGGCATACCCGGCGCGCCGCATGAAGTTTTGCTGGTACTTGACGCCACAACGGGACAAAATGCCTTGAGGCAAGCGGAACTTTTTGCTAAGTCTGCCGATATTACGGGAATTGTCTTGACGAAGTTGGACGGTACGGCTAAAGGCGGAATGATTATCGGCATTAAGGAAGAATTAAATATTCCGGTGAAATGGGTCGGCGTAGGTGAAGGGCTTG
>CAJOKY010000154.1 GCA_905235425.1 uncultured Selenomonadaceae bacterium | reverse complement strand
CTGACAGCGAATTTCCACAAAGAGAAAAAGAGCTGCCAAAAGAATTGACGGCTCTTTTATCAAAACGTTTTCAAATAAGGTGGACTAAGGACATAAAATCCTACAAAAAATTAATTCCCGCGTTGAAAGATTTTCCCGATGACATAATTGTCACTTTTGACGACGACATATTTTATAACAGTCGGCTTATAGAAATTTTGATTGACGAGTACATCAAAAATCCGCAATACATTCATTGTCATCAATCAACAAGCATTTCTTTAGGCGATGACGGCGAAATACAAATTGCCCCCATGCCGTACGACAAACCAAGTTATCTTAATAAATTAACCGGCGTTGGAAGTGTTTTATATCCGCCGCGCTCTCTGCACGAAGAAGTTTTTAACGAAGAAAAATTTATGAAGTTAGCACCGACTAGCGACGACATTTGGTTTTGGCTTATGGGGGTAATGAACAGTTACAAAGTGAACTTGGTAAAAAATAATCTTGACACGTTACATTATATTCCCGATACACAATCAGAAGGCGTTGCTTTGTGGCGAATTAATGATCACGGCGAGAAATTATTTTTTGTACAACTGAATAATATTTTAGACGCGTACCCCGTGCTGAAAGATATCTTGGAAAATGAATGGCGTCAAGTTGTTCAATGAATTTATTTTACGGCGATGACTTCAATTTCACAAAGAGCGCCTGCAGGTAAATCTTTCACGGCTACGCAACTTCGCGCAGGTTTGCTGATAAAATATTTTTCGTAAACCGCATTGAAAGTTTTGAAGTCCGCAATTTCAGCCAAAAAGCAAGTTGTCTTCACGACGTTTGAAAAATTCGTACCTGCCGCGTTCAAAACTTCGCCGATATTTTTACAGCACTGCTCCGCCTGTCCTGCGATATCTTCTGCAACAATTTTACCCTGCGCGGGATTAATGGCAATTTGCCCCGAAGTGTAAACAATGCCTCCATGTTCAATCGCTTGACTGTATGGACCGACCGCCGCCGGTGCTTTATCCGTGTGAATAATCTGCATACAAAATTCCCCTTTCAATGGAGTAAAAAAATGAAAAATAATTTTATAAAAATTTTTGGTGTTATGCTGGTGACATTTGTAACTTTTTTAAGTGCCGGTTGCTTTCAAGGTGAATCGGATTTGAAAATTGACGACGACGGCAAAGTTACGCTGAACACGGAAATTATGGGCGTACCGATCCTGCGCGAACACATAGAAGGTTGGAAAAATGACATGGAGCGCAGTAACCGCGCGACGGAAATTGTACCTGTTGCAAGCGGGAATATGTCCGGCTACAAAGTCACGACGCAGTATCAGAGTATCGAACAGTTCGCCGCGCAGAAGATGGATATTTTCGGCAGTAAACCCGGCAAGGCGAAAGGCATTCAACAGCGTAAGGGCTGGTTTTACGACGCATACAGTTTTGATTTTCTTTCAGAAGCGCCGGAGGACAGCGACGAATATCTTGACAACGCGTTTGTTCAATCTATGATGCCGCAAATTAAATTCGACATGGTGATAAATCTTCCCTACGCGGCAGAAAAAAATAATGCTCACCATGTTTCAAATGACGATAAAACTTTGAATTGGAATTTGGCGTCATCAATCACGAGCGGCAAAAATGTTTCGGTGCAGGTTCAATTCAGAATTTGGCATAAAGCTAAAATCGCCGTAACCATTGCCGTAATTATTCTTTTGCTCGGCGCTATGATTTACTTCTTGAAAAAATCTAAGATTAACGAGGACGAAGGCGAGGCGGCTAAAAATATTTTTTATATGAAAATCTGCGCGGGAATTTTGGCGGCAATAATTTCCGCGTCAACGTTTATGTTATTGGAACCTGTCACTTTCACGGACGCCGATATAATTTCCGCCGTCGTTACGGCAAAATAGTTTGTACAGAAATTTTTATGCAAAAGTGTATCTGCGCGGTTGAAAAACCCCGCTACAAGGTACACTTTTTTATTTTGGTTTATGTTAAAATTTGTTTTGTAAGGAGGAATTTTTGTGGGAGAAAAAATTTCGCCGATAACCAGTGACTGCAGCAGAGAACTTCAGTACATAGGCATGCGGATACAATATTTTCGTAAGATGCGCAATTTAACACAGGCGCAACTTGCCGAGAAGGTCAGCATAAACAAAAACTACCTTTCACAAATTGAAAGCGGCTCGACAAGCAAAGCCATTTCCCTGCCGCTGTTGATTCAAATTTCAAAAGCGTTGAACGTTGACTTGGCAATACTTGTCGATTTAAACGATTTGGGGAAATCCACAAAAGAAATACGGCAACAACTTGACGAAATTAAAAGCTTTTTCGACGAAGTTAAACGCCTTAATTCAGACCTTGACGCCATGATTGTTGAAATGGATAAATCCTACATCTAATGAAATTTTTACGGTGGCAAATGGAAAAATACTATCCCTATCCTTGCGAATGTTGCGGCGGATGTTGCCTGCACGTCGATTTAATCGAAGAGATGAAAGGTTTTGACAGAGGTGATGGCGTTTGTAAAAATCTTACGGAAAAAAATTTGTGCAAGATTTATGATAATCGTCCTAAATTTTGTGACGGCAAATATTTTTACGAAAATTTTTTCTCTAATATGACGGTAACTGAATTTCACAAGATGATGAAAAGTTTTTGCCGAAAGATAAAGGAGCGTGAATTTAAAATTTGAAAGACTATGTAAAAAAGTATAGAACGCTTGACGAAAGAAATTTGCAGGTTATCAGGACAAACTTAAACGTCCTTCAAAATTCCGGCGCTTATCCCACAAAAATGACATACCCTATTACGTTGCAGTTTGAACTTACCGGAAAATGTAATTTGGCTTGCAAACACTGCTACAATCGTTCAGGCGACAGTGACAGAGAAACTTTGATGACGCCGGAAAAATGGTGTGAACTTTCGCGGCAAGTCGTAAAAGACGGCGGCATTTTTCAATGCATAATTTCCGGCGGTGAACCGTTACTTCTCGGCGACAAACTTTTTGACATCATGGACATTTTGCACGATGACGGCACAAGCTTTGTCGTGATATCCAATGCGCTTTTATTGACGAAGGAAAAAGTTCAGCGCTTTACAAAATATCGCTTTTTCTGGTTTCAAATTTCCATTGACGGCTCGACAGCTGAAATACATGATAATTTTCGCGGCGTGAAGGGAAGTTTTGAAAAGGCTTGCAACGGGGCACTTGAAATAAGTGACGCTGGTATACCGCTTGTCATTGCGCATACCGTGACACCTGCCAATATTTCAAAAATGGAAGATATGGTGCAACTTTCATACAAACTGGGCGCAAATTCAATTATTCTCGGCGAAGTTTTACCAAGCGGTCGCGCTTACGAAAATTCCGAAATTATCTTGAACGATGAGCAAAAAAATTTTATGTACGCGCAGATTGAGGAACTCGGTCAAAAATATCAAGGCAAAATTACCATTCAGCGTTCGGCGTCACTTAAAGCGCAAATGGATCGCTACGTTGCAGAAGTCAATTCCGGCGGCATTATAAGACCCAACGGCGATTTTCGCATTGATTGTATGGCGCCTTTCACAATCGGCAACGTCCTTGAAAAATCTGTAAAAGAAATTTGGCTTGAAAAAGGCGTTGACGCGTGGCACTCGCCGGAAGTTCAAAAATATATCGCGTCAATCAACGAAGAACATCAGACAAGTGACGTAAAAAATCACGTTGATGCTGACATTGCGATTTAAATTTAAATTTTAAGGAGGTGATTTTAATGAAATCCAATTATAAATCGCCTACAATTTTCAACGCGGTAGATATGAAGTTGTCGGAAATCACCGGCAAAATCGGTTCCCTTTCAATGGAAAATCCCGTTGAAGGGGCTATAATTCCTGCTATTGCGTTGAGCGCGTCTTTGGGTGTTGTTATCGGCAGAAAAGATATCGGCAAAAAAGGCGCGGCTATCGTGAAGAAAAATTTTTAAGAGGTGAATTGAATTGAAAGAAATGTACAAGCGTCCGATTATCACAAATTCGGACTCTCTGGAAAATAATAATGGAGTATTTCCGGCGGCGGCAGTACTTGCAGGGTATGCTGCAGGACGTGCTGTAACTAACGCGATTAAAGCGTCGCCCGTGAATAAATTGCCGAGTATTTCGCGCCGTAATTCCAATTAAGGTGGTGTTAAAAATGAAAGAAAAATATTTTCGTCCTACCGTTACAAATTTGGGCTCGATTTATCCTACTGTTGTGACGGCTTCACCGGTATTAGCGATATTGGCACGCAAATTGTTGGATGCAACGCCCATTGAAAAAAAAGACGGTTTTAAAATTTTGGAGAAAAAGTAAATGATTTTTGAATGGATAAAGGACAAAGTTCCCGTTGCCGCCTACGTAAAAAAGCGTATGAATGAAGATATTTTGATTATCTGCGCGGAAACTCTGTCAATGTATTACTTGAACGCTACGGCGGCATTTTTCATAAATTCGGCGGACGGCAATACTACCGTCAATGAAATTAAAGATAAGTTTTTGCAAAAGTACGACGTTGACGAAGAGGAGTTGGAAAAAGACCTCGTCGATATGATTCGTGATTTGCAGTGGAAACAGATTTTGTATTTGGAGTGATTGATTTGAAAGAAACTTACAAAAAGCCGCGCATTACTATAGTGGAATCAGAAAGAGCCACCTTACCCCACTACGCTTTATTAGGTGTAATGGCGGCACTTGCCAAAGGAAAAATTTTGATTGATTCGACGCATACGCAGACACTTAACCGCCGCGCAGATAATAAGTAATTTTTAGTCAAAACTCTATGCAAAAAAAATTATCCCGTCTAAAATCAGGCGGGATTTTTTAATTGGCTCAAATACTTTTAATCGGTATATATCTGACGAAACATTTACCCAATGAGTTCGCTTACAATTTTGGTGATATAACCGTCGCGTGACACAAAAGTAAATTTGCGCGTCTTGTCCTTGTTAAAATATCTGTAGTCAGCGCCGTTGCTTTTAACGTCAACTTCATCAGCAGTTTCATACGTCGTATTTAAAATAGTCTCTTGCATATCAACGGCAACGCCTTCAGGAGTAACAATCGCGCCGGTGATAATGCTGATTTTTTTTACAATATTGTCAGCAACTTCAACCGTCATACCGTTATCAAAGGTAAAAATGTTATCGCCGCGATCTATCGGTTCACCGAACGCCGCTTTCATTTTGTCGAATGCAATACCGGGCAATGCGCCTGCAATGGTAATGTCGCGCGAATCCTTGAACAAAGGCGTGTATGCATCGATAATTTCAAGTTCTTTTTTTGCAACCGGCGCGGCTTGAACAGTCTGCGCGGTTTCCTGCTTGACTTCGTTTTTTTTCTGCTCTTCGGCAACGGCTTTATTGGCTTGTGTAGCAAATGCCGCACCTATTCCCGACAACGCAGACGCATTAGAAGTTCCCTGCGCCGCCGTTTCTACTTTTTGTTGAGTCGTTTCAGGCTCTTTTTTATCTTTCCTTGAAAATACCGACGTTATGCCGGAAAAATCAAATTTTGCCATAAAAATTTTTCCTCCTTAATTTGAATTTAACGCGAATATTACAAAAAATTTTTCAAAATTGCAAGAGGGCTTAAACCGCGCCTATCCTTTACGGAATTATTCACAAATATTGTATTATAAAATTTTTTTGTCGTCTGAATCTTTTTCAGCCTTCGCCTCTTCTTCAGCCTTGCGCAATTTTTCAGCGGCATCGGGGTCTATCTTTTCAAAGTAGGACTTGGGAATTGCGCGGGGATTTTTTTTACTCAATTCGTAACAGCGGCGATAACTTTCCTCCGCCTTGACGGTATCGCCTAATTCGTC
>CAJOKY010000153.1 GCA_905235425.1 uncultured Selenomonadaceae bacterium | reverse complement strand
ATGTAAACGCCTATTCCGCCGAATGCGCCGTTTATATCGATTTTAAGCTGACTGTAAAGGCGCGGTTCAAGATACACTGAATGCGGATCGCCCAAAGATTTTACCATGCCGCTTATTGCGCCGCCGATTAGTTTATCTTTGTCAACGTCCTGCACATACTGCTCCTCAATAAATCGCATTGCTGATAGCAGTCTGCCTAAATTTACAGCGTTTTTCGCGTCAATGTTAAACAGGATACAAATCCCCGTGATTGTCAAAATTGAACTGATAATCGCCGTTATTAGTACGCCGAAAAAAATTTTTTTCTTCATCAAGCTCCCTCGTTAAAAATAGGTTTTAGCTGTTAGCTGTTAGCTATTAGCTGTTAGCTATTAGCTGTTAGCTTTTAGGTGTTAGGTTTTAGGAAAACTGTTCCCTGCTCCCTGTTCCCTGTTCCCTAATCCCTACCCCCTAAACGCGAATATCCATTGGCGGCAATTTCGTCAACCAGTTCAGAGCCGCCGCTTTTTATAATTTGTCCATGCAAAAGTACGTGGGCTTTATCGACAGACAAACTTTTCAAAATCTGCGTGTTGTGAGTGATTATGATACAGGAATTTTCCGCGTTATGAAATTTTGCCACGCCGTTTGAAACAATTTGTACCGCGTCAACGTCAAGACCGGAGTCAGTCTCGTCCAAAAGTGCCAATTTGGGTTCAAGCATTAAAAGCTGTAAAATTTCATTGCGTTTCTTTTCGCCACCGCTGAATCCCACATTCATATAGCGGCTTGCATATTCCTTAGCTATTTGAAGTTGCTCCATAGTCTCGTGTAACTTTTTGCGGAACTGTAAAATTTTGACAACTTTGCCGGTAATAGCCTGCTTAGCCGTACGCAACATATTTTCTACCGTGATGCCGGGTATTTCTTCCGGCGTTTGAAATGATAAAAAAATCCCGCGCCTCGCTCGTTCAAAAGTTTTCAACTGCGTTAAATCTTCGCCTTCAAATTTTAAACTGCCGCCGTAAATTTCGTACTTGGGATGTCCCAAAATCACATTCATTAAAGTTGATTTACCGGAGCCGTTCGGTCCCAATATTACGTGTACTTCGCCTTTTGCAACGCGCAGATTGAGTCCATGCAAAATTTCTTTGCCGTCGACTCCTGCGCTTAAATTTTCTATCTCAAGCATAATTTATTTCACCGTAAACGCGCCGCCGGAAGCCCCTAGCTTTAGCTATGGGGAGGAAGGCGGTGCTCCCTTTCTTAAATAAATTTGAAATTATGTTGATAATCTTTTATAATTAAAATTAAGCTCATAAAAAGAATTGTGTTAAATGGTTGATAGAATGAACGTCTGTCGCAAAGTCGGCACAATCCGTTTCTATCGTAAAAACTCAAGCGTAAGGCACAGAGCACCGAGAAACCGTTATACAGCTAAGGCACTCGAATTCGAGAGAACTGTTCGCTTAAGGTACTCGTAAAAGACTAGCTGTGTAGGTATATCCTATGTAGTTCCGGGCTAAGTCAAAAGTCCGCAGATGTCTAGACTACGAAGGAGATTTGTAATCGTTTGAACTTCGCACTTCGTTAAGACGGAGTATGTCGGGACAAGCCCCGGTCTTTAGGCGTGGGGACTATGACCATCTTTAAAAAAATTACCCTCCAAACTCGGAGGGCTTTAAATTTTGTCAAATCGTTGTACTAAGTCTTAACGTGCGACAAAGCCTTCAAGTTGTTAGGCGAAATTATACAACAAAAGAAAACATTTGCAAATAAAGATTGGTACAGAACTGAAAAAGTTAAACGGCAGTTAATGGACGACGTGATATTTTCTTTCTACTTGACCGAAACCGTCAGCTACGTGCAAATAATACTGCGCTTTACGCCGAAAATCTTTCTCAGCGTCACCGCTTACTTTCTCTGCGTAATGCAATTTATTTTCAGCGTGCGGCGAAGTAAAGCCGAATAAAATTTTCAGCGGCAACTGCCGACCTTGACGCGGTAAAATCGAATCGTCCAAAATATTCAGCGGGTAAAATTCGCCGTCCACTTCAACTAAAAGCATTGGTGCCTTGCCGTTTACAAAAGTGCCGCCCTTCGGCATTGCAAGCGGATAATCGCCGTCAGCCAATGCAACGGGCAAATTATTTTTTATGTAGCTTATCGCGTCGGAAGGAAAAATTTCTGCGTGAAAGCTGGGGTCTTTATCTTGGTCTTGAAATAACACTACAAAAAAAGCCAACAGCATAAAAACTGCGGCTACTGCGGTGTAACGTTTCCACTTGAAAGGTTGCGGACGAAAAATTTTATTTGCGTCGTGATTTATCTTTCCTTCGCTCATTGATTATCTCGTTTCAGATTAAAAATTTTATGACGTTTAATTCAGATTTAAGATTAAAAATTTCCGAAAGGCGTAGAGTTGGAATTGGCGGCAATGTCCTTAATAACGGTTTTTTCGTGCTTGCCGAGTACCCAACCCAACGCCTTAATTTCTGCGTAGGCGGCGAGTTTTTGTCTGTATACGTCGTCGGTTGAAAATGAAAGTTCACGGTAAGTTGTCAGTGCTTGATTGTACTTTGCCAAAACTTCCTGCGGCGAACGCATTTTTTCAAGCGGCTTTTCGTAGCGGTCAAGCATTTCATTCATGTGATTTCTCAACATTTCGGACATTGTCATCACCCTTTCGTTAGTTATTAGCGGTTAGCCATTAGTGATTAGCCATTAGTGATTAGCCATTAGTGATTAGCCATTAGCCATTAGCCATTAGCGTTTAAAACCTAACAGCTAATAGCTAATAGCTAACAGCTAAATCCCAAAAATTTACCACGGTTGCGGCGTCATTGGAGTTATAACACCGAAAGTGTAGCCGCGATCTTTGAAGAAATGAATAATATCCGGCAACGCTTTAACGGTTTCACCTTTCGCGGCAGTAGAGTGCATTAAAACTATAGCCGATTTAAAATTGTACGTATTCATTTGATCGGTAATGTTTGTAATTTCTTCATAAGCCGTAGCACCTTTAGGCGTAGCGTCACCTGAACTTACATTCCAATCATGCGCAACGTATCCGCTGGATTCTACCATATCCCAATAATCTTGATTAAATGCGCCGTAAGTGCCGCCCGGTGCACGAATTATCAAAGGTCGTACGCCGATTTGCTCCATAATTATATCATCAGTGTGCTGAAATTGTTCAATAAAATTCCAAGGAGAAGAATAAAGCTCCTTGTAATTATGATTGTAACTGTGATTTCCTATCGCGTGCCCTTCATTAAAAATGCGTTTCAAAACATCGGGATAAGCCTCAACCATCGCGCCTAAAACGTAAAATGTCGCCGGTACATTTTCAGCGCGCAGAATGTCGAGAATTGCCGGCGTATTTTTATTGTCGGGACCGTCATCAAATGTCAAGTAAACTATACGTTCGCCGTAGTACGGTTGAAGATCCGGCAAAGTCGTAGCCATACCGCTTTCCTGCCGTTGCCAATATCCATAAGCGTCATAAACCGGCTTATTAAATTCGGGAACTTGAAGGTTTGAAAAATCTTGATCTGCTACAACAAATTTATCTGACTGCGGAATTGTCGGCTCTGCAACGGAATTTTCTATCGCAACAGGATTTTCTACTGCAGGTAATGTTTCAACCGGAGTCACGGTTTTATTTTCCGTATTCACGGAAATGGATTTTGCAGAAATTTTTTCTTTATCCGATCCGCCCAAAACGCTCCAACCTACACTTGCAATAAGTATCACTGCAAGACAAATTAATCCATAAATTTTTTTATTATTCATAAGCGTAAACGGCAACATTTAACATCGCCGCAAGGTTCCCCCTTCTTGCTGTTTCTTTACAAAAAAAAATTTTTTTGGTAAACTTATATAAAGTATTGTAAACAAAATTTTGAATATAATCAAGCTTTTTGGATAGGTTAGTGAAAAAAAAATGGAAAATTTTACAAGAAGAAATTTTATCGGCAAGGCATTTAAACTTTTGACAGGTGCGGCGGTTGTCGGAATGTTGCCAAATTCCGCAGAAGCAAGAATAGATCCGCGCAAAATTGGCGAATTACGTGAAACGCCTTTGTCACAAGTCGATACCGTCAAAAATATTTCGCCTTTTGATCTGCCGAGAATACCGAAATTTCAGACGCTGGACGAATTGGAAATTGCAAGTCCGCATTTAAAATTTGTCGACAGCATGACGCTTAGAAAGTACACTACGGCTATTGTGGTTCATCACGCCGGAATGACGCGCAATGAAGATATGAGTTTGGGCGCGATTCATCAAATTCATTTGAACAACGGCTGGGCAGGTGTCGGCTATCATTTTGTCGTGCATAAAAACGGCGTCATTGAACACGCGAGACCGATTGAAAGAGTCGGTGCGCACGCTTACAAACACAATCGCTACACGGTCGGCATTTGTATGACGGGAAATTTTGATATCGGCGTACCTTCATATGAGCAGAGTTTGGCTACGGAAAGACTGGTTGCCGCACTTTGTGATCATTACGAGATTATGCCTTCGTACGATACGATTTTCGGTCACCGCGATTTATGCGACACGTCTTGTCCGGGACAAAATTTTTATCTGCGTATGCCGGAGTTGATTAAAAATGTTGACGAAGTGCTGAATAGGGTTTAGCTGTTAGCTTTTAGCTATTAGCGGTTAGCTATTAGCGGTTAGCTATTAGCAGTTAGCTGTTAGCTTTTAGCGGTTAGCTAATCCCTGCTCCCTAATCCCTGTTCCCTGATTAGCTTCTAGGTGTTAGGTGTTAGACTACTCACTACCTCACTACTCACTACCTCACTACTCACTAATCCCTAAGGTAATTTTATGAACGCGAATCAAAAAGAAGAAATGAAGGCGCGGCGCAGAAATATCGCGTTGCTTGTATCATATGACGGCACGAATTACAACGGCTTTCAGCGTCAAAGTCCACCTAGTGTTGCCGTACAAAATGTTTTGGAAGACAAGCTGGAAAAAATTTTTGGCGAAAAAATTATAATCACGGCATCGGGTCGTACAGACGCAGGAGTTCACGCACTTGGTCAAGTTGTAAATTTTTTTACAAACGGGCGTATTGAAGTTGAAAGAATTCCTCTTGCCGCAAGTAGCCTTTTGCCGCCGGATATAGTAGTGAAAAAGGCGTGGGAAGTAGATAAAAATTTCAGTGCCTTGCACAGCGCCGACAGTAAAAGCTACGTTTACAGGATTCAGCGCGGCAGGACGTTAAACCCTTTCACTGCGCGTTTTGCATGGCATATTCCATATTTTCTTGACATTGACAAGATAAAAACGGCGTTAAGTCTAATCGTAGGTGAACACGATTTTTCTACGTTTAAAGCGGCAAGCAAAGTTGAACGCGACCCCGTGAGAAAAATTTTTGCGGCTGAAATATTTTCAGAAGAATTATTCTGCGCGGATATTTTGTCAATAAAAATTCACGCCAACGGCTTTTTGTACCGAATGGCGCGAAATATCGTAGCCGCCGTAGTTGCAGTGGGACGTGAAAGAATAAGTCTTGACTACTTTCAAAAAATTTTTTATGCGCGTGACAGAAATTTAGCGCCGCCTACCGCACCTGCCAACGGGCTTTGTCTGTACGAGGTCTTTTATCCACAAAATTTTTCTTGACTTATTGCAGTTTAAAGTTTATAATCTTCTGCGTTGACGTGAAGTCATCACCTAAAAGCGCCGAGAAGCCCCCGCCTTTAAGTGTGGGGAGGAAAGGCGCACAATATTTTCTTGATTTTTTATAAATCAAACAGTATAATTTTATTATCGAGCAAACGGTTGTAGCTAAGGCTTTAAGGCACTCGATATTGGGAAACCTCAATGCTGCAACTTGGTT
>CAJOKY010000152.1 GCA_905235425.1 uncultured Selenomonadaceae bacterium | reverse complement strand
GTACACGACCGATTTAAAAAAGCGGCGGCGCAGGAAGGCAAGCAGTTTGACAGCGCGGGTAACGTGATTGTCGAATTGGACGCGGAATTTGAGAAGGCGCGGCGGGCAATATTGGCGCTTTAACTCCCCCCTACTCTGCAAAAGGAGCGAAGACAGCGGCGACCGCGCACCTCCTCTAAAAACCTCTCCAAAAAATTTAACGCGCGCGGGAATAAGGAAGTGAAAATGCAAAATGGCAAATTCTGTAATGCAATTACTTGACATTGTCGACGTCGACGAAAAAGACAGAATAGTAGCAGAAAAACTATTGATAGAAATATCATTTATGGCGGAAGTTCTGGACGAACTGAAAGAATTGATAAAAACGCGCGGCGTTGGTGAGATGAACAAAGACGGTAATTTCTGCGAATCGTCTTTTGTGAAATTGTACAATTCAACCGCTAAAGTATATGCGGGAATGTTAAAGCAGTTGGAATTTATCGGGCGAAAGAATCAACAACTTTCAGCAGGTGAAAAACTGCTTAAAGCGTGGGTTGGAAAGTGAATTGGATACTGGAGTATTACCGGTGCCTAGAAAGCGGGGACGTCTCACGGCGTTTAAAACGGGTATATGAAGGGCTTATAGACGCTTGTAACAATCCTTCTAACGGTTATGTCTTTTCCGATGAACGCGCCGAACGCGTGATTAACTTCGTTGAAAGGATTTGTGTACAGAGTAAAGGCGAATGGGCAGGTAAACCGCTTGAGTTGCAACTTTGGCAAAAAGCTTTTATTTCTGCACTTTTCGGTTTTGTCGACGCAAGCGGCAACCGAAAATACCGCGAATCTCTTTTGCTGGTCGGGAGAAAAAACGGCAAGTCTACAATGCTTGCCGCTTTATGTCTTTATGCTATGCTTGCCGATTTTGAAAACGGCGCTGAAATTTACTGTATGGCAACAAAAAAGGCTCAGGCTGAATTGATTTTCGAGGAATGTTGCCGAATGGTGAGACAATCGCCGCTTTTATCCCGTATGATAAAAAAACGCAAGACAGATTTATTTTCGCCTATAAATTTTTCCAAAATAAAACCACTCGGTAAAAATTCTGATACACTTGACGGGCTTAATTGTAGTTTGTGCGTTATCGACGAATTGCATAACATCAAAGACAGGCAACAGTATGAAGTAATGCGCCTATCTCAATCAGCGCGGCAGAATCCTCTGCTTTTGATGATAACGACAGCGGGAACGATGCGCGAATCCGTTTTTGATGACTTGTACAGCTACGCTTGCAATGTTGCTGACGGAAATATTGATGACCCTGCTTTTTTGCCTATCCTCTATGAACTTGACGACCGCGACGAATGGCAAGATCCGCAAAATTGGATAAAAGCTAATCCCTCTTTAGGTGTAACAAAACGGCTTGACGACCTGCAAGCCAAATTAAAGCGAGCCGCGCAGAATCCCCGCGACCTTGCCGCCGTTTTGGTTTATGACTTTAACATTATCGGCAATAGCGCTAATTGTTGGTTGACTTATGAGCAGTGGAATAATCCGGCAACTTTCAACCTTGACGATTTTCGCGGCGCTTACTTTATCGGCGGCGTTGACCTTTCGCGCGTCAATGATTTAACCTGCGCGTCTATTCTCCTTATGGATAGCGCGGAAAGAAAATTTTGTCACCAAATGTACTGGTTACCTGCTGACGGTTTTCACGATAGGATACAGCGTGAGAAAGTTCCGTATGACAAGTGGCAACAGGCAGGTTTTCTTCGTCTTTGTTCTGGCTGCACTATCCGCTATTCTGACATTACCGAATGGCTCATGCAGTTAGTTCAAACTATCGAGCTGTCGCCGCTTGTTATCGGTTATGACCCGTACGCGGCGGCTTATTGGGTTGATGAGATGACGGCGGCAGGTTTCAGAATGGAGAAAATCCCGCAAAATGCCAAAAATATTTCACTACCTATGCAACATTTAGGTAGTGACTTGATAGCTAAAAATCTCAACTACCAGAATAACCCTATTCTGCGTTGGTGCCTGTCCAATGTTGGAGTAATTGAAGATATTCACGAAAACATTATGCCGATTAAAGCTAACGGCGCTAAAAACAAAATTGACGGTGTATCGAGCTTGCTTGACGCCTATGCAGGGCTTTATCAGCATTACGGCGAAATGTTAAATGTCGCATTGTAAATTTTACTTTTACGGAGATGGTGAGAAATGCCAAAAACCAAAAACGCCTTTGCCTTTCGTGACTTCGACAAGGAGAGAATCTTACAACGCCCGTATTTTAAAGGCAAGTGGTTGGCTGATTCAGATAATTTGTTGTTATGCTCAATGGGTGAAGATATGTGCGTAACTGCAAACGAAATGGAAGAAGAATCCGCTAGTATAAAAAAACTTTCTCAAAAGGTTTTGGATTATGCAAACCTTATTGACCGTCATATTTTAAGGTGTAACAAATATTTCGGAACAAAAAAGCCTTTAATTGAATATCTTTCAGCAAGATTAGCCGTATTAGATTTATACACGCAATTACGCCAGATGTTTAATTCAATCGAAGATGCCATAAAGGTACGACGTCGAGAAGATTTTGTAAAACAATTAAGCCATTATCGAATCCTAGCGGGAATATCTCAAGGCGAATTGGGACGAAGGGTAAATCTTTCAGCCGCTGTAATGTCAAAATATGCGCTAGGAAAAGCAGAACCGCCTTTGTATGTGATGATACGATTAGCTAAGGTGCTAAATGTATCTTTAGACGATTTATTAAAAGCAAAATAAGGTTATGTGAATTAAATGCTCTCGAAAGAGGGTATTTTTTTATTGACGTTTTAGTCAACATTAATTATAATATCAATGTTTTGTTGACATTCTAATTTTATACATTGTTAATAAGGTGAAAGAAGGTGAAAAAATGCAAACGCCAATAATGACGAATCGCAAGGAGATTTTGAATATAATCCTTGAAAGTTCAAAGTCACGTGCGGAAATTGCTCAGGAATGCGGCATTGGGATTGACACTTTACGCCGTATTCTCCACGCTGATGTTTCTGTACATTACTCGACGGCGCAAAAGGTTAGAAAATATTTTGGCGCTAATGCCTTGTCCGTCAATTAAAGGAGATAAACCCAGTGAAGAAGTTCACAAAATCCCGTTTTCGTCAGTACGGGATTTTTACAAAATTGGACGATGAGATTTTCTATCAGTTAAGCGCTTTTGAAAACTATTCTTACAAGATGATTCAAACCACAAAAGCCATTCATGATACAGAAAAAGAGTTATCAGAACTTAAAAAAACGTTTAACGAGTATGCCGACAAGCGGCTTGA
Organism: uncultured Selenomonadaceae bacterium; assembly: GCA_905235425.1. GTDB lineage: Bacteria > Bacillota > Negativicutes > Selenomonadales > Selenomonadaceae > Quinella. The sequence goes on along the minus strand of CAJOKY010000152.1, from coordinate 2,541 downwards.
ATGTATCGATAATTTGCACAATCTGATTAGACAAAAGTGTTTTTATGGCGTACCAGAAGACGCCTTGTCAGAAGTTGTAGCATTACTCAACGAAAAAGAATCATCAATTGAAAATGACGGTGTCGCTGAAATGTCTTTACCGGAATAAAAAAGCCTGTGCTGTTTTGGTTTATTTGACGGCAAAAAAAAATCCTCTTAGAGGACTTTTCAACTAAATTTCTTGCCTTGCCTCGCCTAAACTTAACTCTTGATTTACAAGACTTAAGCCGCTATAATAGCCATAACAACAAAAAATAAGGGACGCAAGTCCTGTGGCTTTAGTTATGCCTTATGCGTATTTTAGCGCAAATATATACTTGCGTCAAGAAAGGAGCACCCATGCAAGATATAAATTTTACCGAATCACCACCGCACCAACGCATTCGCCGCCTTATTAAACGCGGCAACGTCACTCAAGAAGAAGTGGCAGATTTGACGGATTATATTCAATCTTTAAAAGAACAGTTGCCGGTGCCGCTTTATCCTCAGCAGGAAGAAACATTAAGCGGCATTTTGTGGTACGTTTTAGGCGCCGGACTGAAAGGCGTTTGTGAAGGCAGAATTCAATACAAATTTAATGATTTCTGCAGAAAATTTGATATCCCCATTGATTATGAAGTTGATCATACTGAAAAGCGTCAAAAACGCGGGTACACGAAGAACATTACATATTACCGTTGGAAACTTTCACCCGTTGATTTTCTGCAGATGGTTGATATTGCCGCCATATACGACAAGCAGCATAAGCCTACTCAGTCACAAACTTTGAATTTTGTCCCGATGTCAGATGACGAATTCAATCAGGTTGTTTCCGATGAAAAGCCCGCTGTCACTTCAACGGATAAGGAAATTGACACTAAATCTTATGTCACTCCAACAGATAACAAAATTGATGCTAAGTATATCAATACAAATTGTGATATTTTAGTAGTTGCCGGTCGTTATTTGACTCCCGCTGAAAATAATACTTTCATTTGTCCTAAGTGCGGGAGCGGGAGTCACGGAAAACACAATACCGGAATGTCCCTTGATACCGCACGAAACAAATTGCATTGTTGGGCTTGTGGGAGTGATATGAGCGTTTTAGACGTAATTTTACATTGCGAAAATTTATCTAATAGAGGCAAGGATTTTATCGACGCTTTAAAAATCGCGTGTAATTTATACGGTTTAGATTTCGATGATGTCCGCGCAGATTTTGACCCGTTGCCTCTGGAAGAAAAAGCAGAAAAGCGCACCCAAGAAGAAATTGCGTTGACTATCGCTGATATCGCCGAATCACCAAAAAATTTAGAAAAATTGCCGGATGGCGAATGGCGCGGCTTGACTCTTGACACTTTCCAACATTTCCGCGTTGGTTTTATTCCTAATTGGCAACATCCTAAAAAACGCGCAGGTGGGAAATATTCACCTAAATCACCGCGCCTTATCATACCTACAAGTGATAACACCTATAACGCCATTTTGATTAAAGCCGCGCGTACCGGCGCAAAGGACGAAAGAAAATCTCTTAATGCCGGTCCTAAACGCATTTTTAATCTGCAATCTATGGTTGAGGGCAAACCTGTTATTGTTGTCGAAGGCGAACTCGACGCAATGAGCATTCTGCAAGCTTGCAATTACAAATTTTCAGTTATCGCATTAGGCGGCGCTGGGCAATCTAATCTGATTAAGTATTTGTCCAAAAGACGCGCAGATTTTCAGTTTGTTATCTTATTCGACAATGACGACACGGGGATAAAAAAATCAAAAGACTTAGCTGATGATCTTATACAAAAAGGATATCCCGCCGTTCGTAAATTTCTTGTCGACGGTGACGAAAAAGTTGACGCGAATGACGTTTTAATTAAGCAAGGCGGAGACGCGCTTAAATCACGTATCGACGAAATTATTTCTGCCGCCATTCCGGAACTTGCCGAAATCAAAGAAAGGATTGTTCAATCAAATTTGTTAAAGCGCACCCAAAGTGTACCCGCAAGTGTACCCGCAGGTGTACCCGCTGACCCCGCAAGTGTACCCGCTGATTTAAGATTGACTGATGAACAACGCAACTTTTTATTTAGAGGCACGTATACAGATTTAATTAATGCTCGCCGCATTGCTTATTTATTTAAATCGGATGTGCGCTATTTAATGGACGCAGATAAATGGCTAACGTTCGGCGGGCAATGCTGGAATATTGCAAGCAATTCTAACAACATCGTTGTTTACTCTTACGCCGCTAAACTTGCAGACATTTTAAGGGCTAATGCTAAATCTAAAGATGACTTCACTTTAGTGAAAGTTTTTGAAAATCTTCGAACCGTTAATCCTGCTTTAAATTATCTCAAGGGTAATGAATCAATTCGCATTACGCGTAAAGATTTAAATACTCATAAACATTTATTGAATTGTCAAAATTGCGTCATAGATTTGGAGACAAAAAAAATTTACCCCCAATCTCCCGAACTGTTATTAACGCAAATGGTTAGGGCTGATTATCGCCCCGATTTTTACAGTGAG
>CAJOKY010000151.1 GCA_905235425.1 uncultured Selenomonadaceae bacterium | reverse complement strand
AATCAATGTTGACGTGGAATTGGAGGAAAAAATCCCGCCGGTAAAACTTTTTCACGGTACATTGGAAAAAAATTCAACGTCGATTGAACGCGAAGGCATTTTGAAAATGTCGCGCCTTTATGTCCACTTATCAGCCGATATCGAAACTGCGGAAAAAGTAGCACGAAGGCGAAAGGGTACGCCGCTGATTTACGAAGTAGACGCGGTTAAAATGTCTGCAGACGGTTTTACGTTTTATCAATCTGTAAACGGCGTTTGGCTCACCGAACATGTACCGCCGAAATATCTTGCAAGGATTTAAAAATGAAACTTACACGAGAATTTTACCTGCGCTCCGGCTTAGACGTTGCACGTGATTTAATCGGCAAAAAACTTGTTCACCGTACGGCGGCAGGCGTGACAAGCGGCGTTATCGTGGAAACGGAAGCTTACATGGGAGAAATGGACGCCGCCGCGCATTCATACAAGGGCTTGACCGAACGAACCAAAATTCAATTCGGCATCGGCGGTTATGCTTACGTTTACCAAATTTACGGCATGTATTTTTGCATGAACGTCGTTGCCAACGTTGAAAATATTCCCGAAGCCGTACTGATTCGCGCCATTGAACCCGTTGACGGCGTGGAGCTTATGAAGGCGCGACGAAATAAAAATAATCTGCGCGATTTATGTTCCGGACCCGGCAAGCTTGCTCAAGCGCTGGCAATTACAAAAAATCATTACGGCGCTGATTTATGCGGCGACGAACTTTTCATAGAGACCGCAATTTTAAATCCCGCCGTAACCGCTACTAAACGAATTAACATTGACTACGCAGGAGACGCGGCTAATTTTTTATGGCGTTTCATCTTGACCGACAGCAAATTTCTTTCTGCCAACGTTTAATATCATACTTTATTTACGACGTAAAATTTGAATCCTAGAGGCGCACAAGGACGTGCGCCGTTGCGCGGGCTCGCAGGACGCGAGTGAGCGCAACTGTTTCTTTTTGCATACTTTTTCTTTGCGCCAAAGAAAAAGTATGTGTATTAAGTCACGCGGCTAATTTTTTATGGCGTTTCATCTTGACCGACAGCAAATTTCTTTCTGCCAACGTTTAGCAAATTCCCGCACAGATTCTTGAAAGTCAAAAGGTTAAAAATATTTCTTGACATTTTGTCTTTTTGATGATATCATTGCGCCTGTCAAAAAATGAAATTAGCTATCCGAAAGGAAACGTGATATATATGGCAGGAGAAAAGTTTACAGCAAAAGCAATGGCGGCGATACAAGCGGCGCAACAGCTGGCGGCAATGAAATATCATCAAGAATTTAATTCAAAACATTTAATGTTGGCGTTGGCTAAGGAGCCGGAAGGACTTTTGGCGACGATATTTGAAGAATGTCAAACGGATTTACCAATGCTTAAGGTAAAGTTGGAGGCGGAATTAAACAAAATACCCGGCGTCAAGGGGCAGGAACGGCTTTCAATGGGAGTCGATCTTGCACGCGTTATAGGTAAAGCCAATGAATATTCAAAGTCAATGCGCGATGATTATATCAGCACGGAACATTTACTTTTGGCATTGGTTACTGACGGCAGTGCAGAAGTTCAAGCGTTGGCGAAAGAATTTAAATTGACGCGTGACAAAATAGACGAGTCAATTAAAAAGAATCGTAAACAAAATGTCACGACGGAAAATCCGGAGGAAGCTTACCAAGCATTGGCAAAATTCGGACGGGATTTAACGGCGGCGGCTAAGGCAGGTAAGCTTGACCCCGTCATTGGACGTGATGAAGAGATTAGGCGCACGATTGAAATTTTAAGCAGACGTACAAAAAATAATCCCGTGTTAATCGGTGAACCGGGCGTAGGTAAAACGGCGATTGTTGAAGGTTTGGCGCGTCGAATCATTGAAGGCGACGTACCGGAATCACTGAAAAATAAAACTCTGTACGCGCTTGATATGGGTTCACTTATTGCCGGTGCGAAATTTCGCGGCGAATTTGAAGAGCGCTTAAAATCTGTATTGGCTGAAATTTCCAAGTCGGACGGGCAAATTTTACTGTTTATCGACGAAGTTCATACCGTTGTAGGCGCGGGCAAAGGCGGCGAAGGCGCTATGGACGCGGGAAATATTTTAAAGCCGATGATGGCACGCGGCGAATTGCGCTGTATCGGTGCTACTACGCTTAATGAATATCGCAAGTACATTGAAAAGGATACGGCGCTTGAACGTCGTTTTCAGCCGGTTATGGTAGGCGAGCCGACGGTTGAGGATACAATTTCAATTCTGCGCGGACTTAAGGAGCGTTACGAAGTTCATCACGGCGTAAGAATACGTGACGCGGCGCTTGTCAGTGCGGCAACACTTTCAGACCGTTACATTTCGGACAGATTTTTACCGGATAAAGCGATTGACCTTGTAGACGAGGCGGCGGCTAAACTTCGTACTGAAATTGAATCCCTTCCCGCGCCTATCGATGAAATTCGTCGTAAGATTATGCAGCTTGAAATTGAACATCAAGCGCTGAAAAAGGAAAATGACTCTGCGTCAAAAGAAAAGGTTAATGAAATTACAGAAGAAATTGCCAAACTGCAAGCGCAGGAAAAAGTTTTGCGTGACAAGTGGGAGGCTGAAAAGCAATCTATTCTGCGCGTACGTGCCATTAAAAAGGAAATTGACGACGTTAATAAAGAAATGGCGGATGCCGAGCGTGCGTACGATTTACAAAGACTGTCCGAGTTGAAGTACGGTAAACTGCCGGAATTGCAAAAAACTTTCAAGGCGGTTGAGGATGAACTTGCCGCGCAGTCACAAGGTGAAAGACTGTTGAAAGAGGAAGTCGGCGAAGAAGATATTGCAAAGGTTGTAAGCCGTTGGACAGGCATACCCGTTTCAAAAATGATGACGGGTGAACGTGAAAAACTTTTGCACCTTGAAGACACTTTGCATGAAAGGGTTGTCGGTCAAGACGAGGCGGTTAAAGTTGTCAGTGAAGCTATCCTCCGCGCCCGCGCAGGTATCAAAGACCCTAATCGCCCAATCGGTTCATTTATCTTTCTCGGACCTACCGGCGTCGGCAAAACTGAATTGGCTAAGGCGCTTGCAGAGGCGTTGTTTGACGACGAACGCAGTATTATTCGCGTTGATATGTCGGAATTTATGGAGAAACATACCGTCGCGCGTTTAATCGGAGCGCCTCCCGGCTATGTCGGCTATGACGAAGGTGGACAGCTTACAGAGGCGGTACGGCGCAGACCTTACAGCGTGATTCTGCTTGATGAAATTGAAAAGGCTCATCGTGACATTTTCAACGTGTTACTGCAGATTTTGGACGACGGCAGACTTACTGACGGCAAGGGACGTGTTGTCAACTTCAAAAATACAATCGTGATTATGACGAGTAATTTGGGTTCGCAGGAAATTTTGAAACGCGCGAAAATCGGCTTTATCACGAAGAAAGATTTTGCAGAGGCTGAAGGCATTATCAAGGATATGTTGAAAGATTATTTCCGCCCTGAATTTTTAAACCGCGTCGACGACATTGTTGTATTTAAATCTTTGGCGAAGGATCAGGTTAAAGCCATTGCAGAAATTTTGTTGAAGAATTTGAATGAACGCCTTAGCAAGCAGATTAACGTAAATTTGACATGGACTCAAAACGCGGTTGAAGCGCTTGCAGAAAAAGGTTTTGATCCCAGTTTCGGTGCGCGTCCGCTTAGAAGATTTTTAACGCATACCGTTGAGACGGAACTCAGCAAAAAAATTATCGCCGGTGACGTGAAGGACGGCGACAGCGTAGAAATTGACTTTGCAGATAAAAATTTCGTATTCAATGCAAAGACGCCGGTCAATCTTGAAAAATAATTTCTGACAACGAATAAATCAATTTTAAATGCCCCAGAAAATCAGAATCCTCAGCTGATTTAGGCTAAACGAAGACCCCGTGCAGTTCACTACTCTGTACGGGGTTTTCTTCGTTGTGTTATTTATGCTTGAAACGATTTTATAAGTTGTCATTTAAGACATAAAAATTTTAGCAAAAAATTATTTCTCTGTCAATTTTTGTTTACTTTGAAAAATAAAAACTTCTGTGTTATAATTACTCTCGGCTGTTGCCTCCGGCTTCAGTACTTTACTGAAGGGGGGTGGTAGTATGTTGACTTTTATCATTTCTTTTGGCGCGGGTGTATTGTCCTCTATCGTCGGCAATTACATCTTCAACAAATTTTTTAAATAGGCGACAGCCGAACAAACTTTAGCCGAAACTGAAAAGTACCGGTCAGTTTTGCGGCAAACCCCCAAGCAGTGTACCATTCTGCTCGGGGGTTTTTCCTTTTAATTTAAAAACGTTGAGTTTCATCATTTCTATTTGACAAATAAATTTTATCAAAAATCTATTCCTCTGTCAAATTTTGCTTACTTTTAAAATAAAAATTTTTGTGTTATAATACTTTTTGCGTTGCTACCGTTTTTCCTTTAGCAATCTCGTAGCTGTAAAGGAGGTGATAGCATAGACATTTTAATTTCGTTAGTCGAATAAATTTTAGCAAAAAATTATTTCTCTGTCAAATTTTTGTACATTTTCATAAGCGCCGACACTATCTCTGTCTCGCTCATATTTTCATCAAAGCCGTACGCCGCCATTACAATGTTTGCTCCCTTTTAAAAATTCTACAATCTTAATTCTTAATTAAAAAGCAATTTCCTACAAAGTCGGCAGGGAAGGAAGATAATATTTTCTGTCGAAAATTTCAATGTATACGTAAAACAGGAGGCAAAAAATATTTATGGAAGTTTTTGAAATGGAACTTGGCGGCAGAAAGTTAGTTGTAGAAAGCGGCAAGATGGCAAAGCAAGCAAACGGCGCCGTATTGGTGCGGTACGGTGACACGGCGGTATTGGCAACGGCAACGGCATCAGCCAAGCCGCATGAAGGCGCGGACTTTTTCCCGCTTACCGTAGACTGTGAAGAAAAAATGTATTCTGCAGGCAAAGTACCGGGCGGATTTCATAAGCGCGAAGGCAGACCGCAGACAAGCGGTATTTTGCGTAGCAGATTAATTGATAGACCGATTCGCCCGCTGTTTCCCGAAGGTTTCAGAAATGACGTTCAAATAATCGCTACGATAATTTGTTACGATCCCGATAATCAGCCGGAAATTCCCGCAATGCTCGGCGCATCACTCGCACTTTGTATTTCTGATATACCTTTCAACGGACCGATAGCCGGTGTACGAGTGGGCAGGATTGAAGGCGAATTTATTATCAATCCCACGCAGGAGCAGACGGAACTTTCAGACCTTGACTTAATGGTTGCCGGAAGTGCCGATGCCGTTATGATGGTTGAGGCGGGCGCTAACGAATTGCCGGAAGAGGTTATATTGGAGGCAATTTTATTTGGTCACGAAGAAATTAAAAAGCTCGTCCAATTTCAAAAAGACATTACCGAAATGATAGGCAAGCCGAAAGGCGAATTTGAACTGTTTCACCCCAATGAAGAGATTGAAGCCGCTGTACGCGAAATTGCGCCGGAAAAAGTCGATGCCGCGATTCGTAACCCCGATAAGCTTGCACGCGACGCCGCTGTTGACGCAGTGCAGGAAGAAATTACCGCGCAACTTCTTGAAAAATTTCCCGTTGAAGAATATCCCGATGTTGAAAAGGATATCGGCGAAGTCTTTTACAAAGTCAAAAAAGATGTCGTACGCAAAATGATAACGCAGGAAAAAATTCGTCCCGACGGTCGCGAACTTGAGGAAGTACGTCCTATAACCTGCGAAGTCGGCTTATTCCCGCGTACGCACGGCTCGGGGCTTTTTACGCGCGGTCAGACGCAGGTTTTGACAATTACAACGCTCGGTTCAATCGGCGACGAACAGATTATTGACGGCTTAGATCCCGAATACACTAAGCATTACAT
>CAJOKY010000150.1 GCA_905235425.1 uncultured Selenomonadaceae bacterium | reverse complement strand
ATAATTTGCTTAAGCTTAGCCGCCAATGCCTCATCTTCTATAATCTTTGCATAAAAAATTTTCAAGTTATCCATTTTTACAACTTCCTTTCAACTTTTATGTTTGATTATTATACGCGATATGTCAGAAAAAATTAGCAGCTAAGATTTTTCCGCGCAGATTTTCAATGCACCCGTCGGACATACAGAAATAATTTCTACCCAATCTTCGCGCTTAGTATCGTCAATAAAAATTTTACCGTCTTTAAAAGTCACGCCGCCAAATTCAGATTCGCTGACACAAGCGCCGCATCGTACGCAGATATTTTCATCAAGATAAATTTTCATATTTAAAAAGTTTTTCGGAGCGAAGTTCGCCGAGTTTAATTTTGCCGACACCTAAAAAGTTATTTTCACAGTAAACTTTCACTGTCGCATCGGCATGAGAAATATTTGTCGGCAGACCGTTTGTATACGCCTTCAATCTGTACGGCGGCAGGTTAAAATTTTCAAAGTCAAGGCAGGCGTCAATCGGCATTAATACATTTTCATCTAAATTTTTCAGCTCGTCCAAAGTCACCGCGTCTTCAATATGAAATGCACCTGCGCGGCGGCGTTGCAGATTTTTCAGCGTCGAAGGCAGATTAATACTTGTACCGAAATCAGCGGCAAGACTGCGTATGTACGTCCCCTTTGAACAGTCAACCTCAACCGTAATAAAATTTTCAGCCGCATTCAAAATTTCAAGGCGGCTTATCGTGACGATTCGACGCGGCATTTCAAAATCAATATTTTTTCTCGCCAATTCATAAGCTTTTCGACCGTTAATCTTTATCGCGGAAAATTTAGGCGGACTCTGTTCAATTTGCCCGATGAAATTTTTAGCCGCCGCTTGAAGTTCGTCGATCGTAGGCATTTTAAAATTTTCGGTACTGCGAATAATTTTGCCGGTAATATCGCCGCTGTCTGTTTCAATGCCGAATAAAATTTCTGCGCGGTAGGTTTTGTCGCACTCGGCAAGGTATTCAATAAATTTTGTAGCTTGACCGACTGCAACAGGCAAGACTCCCGTCGCGGCAGGATCAAGCGTACCGCAGTGACCGACCTTTCGCGTCTGAAAAATTTTCCGCAAAATATTAACGGCGTCGTGGCTTGTCATACCCGCCGCCTTATTCAAATTTATAAAACCGTCCATAATTTAAAATCTTACTTCGATACCGTGCATTTTCAAAAATTCTTTAACCTTTCTGATAGAGTACTTGCCGTAATGAAAAACCGACGCCGCCAAAACCGCGTCCGCCTTGCCTTCGGTTAAAACCTTTAAAAAATGTTCAAGCGTACCTGCGCCGCCGGAGGCAATGACGGGGACATTGACAGCCTCACTTACTGCGCGTGTCAATGCAATGTCGTAGCCGTCCTTCGTACCGTCCGCGTCCATACTTGTCAAAAGAATTTCACCTGCACCGAGACCGACGCCTTTTTTCACCCAATCTATCGCGTCAATTTCGGTATTTTTTCTGCCGCCGTGCGTGTAAACTTCCCAGCCGGAATTATCATCGCGGCGTTTGGCGTCGACTGCCAAAACAATACATTGACTGCCGAATTTTTTTGCGCCTTCGGAAATTATATTTGGATTTTCAACAGCGGCAGTGTTTATTGAAACTTTATCGGCGCCTGCTTTTAAAAGCGCACGCATATTCGGAACGGTGCGAATTCCGCCGCCTACGGTGAACGGTATAAAAACCTTCGCGGCACATTTTTTAGCGACTTCAATCATTGTGGCGCGACCTTCATGGGAAGCGCTTATGTCAAGAAAAACCAATTCGTCCGCGCGCTCTTCGTCATAGCGTTTGGCAAGTTCCACTGAATCCCCCGCGTCACGAAGTCCGACAAAATTTGTGCCTTTTACTACGCGACCTTCTTTCACGTCAAGGCAAGGAATAATTCTTTTTGTCAACATAATTTTACACTTCCCCGTTTAATTAAATTAAGAATTAAGAAGGTAGGAGGTAGGAGGTAGAGGGTAGGAACTACAACCTACTCTCTACTCCCTACAATCTACTCTCTACTCCCTACAATCTACTCTCTACTCCCTACAATCTACTCTCTACTCATCTTCTTCCTCAGGATCTTCAAAGCCCAAAATCCACGTTGCGATAAATCCCGCGACATACGAAACACCGACACCTAAAAGATACACGGGAATATTATTCACCGTTGCGGCGAGCGGTAAACCGGAAATTCCCAACGTTGCCGCGCCTACCATGTTTGACGCTTGCACTGCGCCGCCAAATGCCGCACCTATGCACGCGCCGATAAATGGTCTGCCGAGCGGAAATGTCACGCCGTAAATCAGCGGTTCGCCTATGCCCATCATGCCGATTGGTAATGCGGAGGCGATAGTTTTTTTCAGAAATTTATTTTTAGTTTTAACGTAAACTGCCGCCGCCGCGCCTACCTGTCCCGCGCCTGCCATTGCCAATATCGGCAACAAAATTGTCATGCCGTAAGTTGAAATTAAATTCACGTGTATCGGCGTGAAGGCTTGGTGTATGCCGAACATTACGAGCGGTAACCATACGCCCGCCAAAATCGCGCCTACTACGCCTCCGCCGGATGCTATCGCGCTTGTTGCCGCAGTACCTATAGCGTCTGAAATTGCGCCGCCTATAGGTTGCAAAATGAAAATTGCCGCCGCGCCTGCAGTTAATACGGTTATTAATGGCGTTAAAAATAAATCGAACATTTCCGGCACGATTTTATGCAAAACTTTTTCCAGCCACGCGCCCAATGCCGCTACCAGTACCACTGAAATTACGCCGCCGCGACCAGGTAAAAGATTTTCGCCGAAAAAATTTATATCGGCAAGCTCGGGGTGACTTATTACCGCCGCCAATACGCCGCCGATTATCGGTGAGCCGCCGAAAACTTTTCCCGCATTGTAGCCGACGAATAAATTCATTCCCCAAAATACCGCGTTGCCGAATACCGACAGCAATTTTATAATCTGCGTATCGGCAAGTTCCGGCGAAATTTTCAACGTAACGCCGATAAGCCCCGTTATCAAGCCGCAAGCTATAAAACCAGGTATCAGCGGCAGGAATATGCTGGCTATTTTTTTTAGAAAAAGTTTAAACGGCGTCGCGTTTTTGGCGCGTATTTCTTCGTGCAACGCTTTACCGTCGCCAATTCGCGGCTTACCCGACTTTTTCAAAATTTCGTTTAAAGCCGTTGCGACATTTGTAGATTTGCCGGGACCTACGATAATTTGAAATTCATTTTCCGATTCATTGACGCCGAGAACGCCTTCAAGCTTTTTCACTTCGTCTGCAGAAATTTTTTTAGCAAGTTGGAGACGGACGCGCGTCATACAGTTGGTGACGCTTAAAATATTTTCAGTCCCGCCGACAATTTCAAATATTTTCGCGGCGAGTTGTTCATTATTCAAAATAAAATCACTTCCAAAAAAATTTTTAGGAAGTGTAGCAATTTATATTTCGAAAGTCAAGAAACGCAATTTTCAGAACAAATTAACTTTAATTTCCGCGCACAAACTCCGGCTTACCGTTTACGTCGTTGCAAGTCATATTGCAGTTGGGATATTTACTGCAACCCCAAAATACGCCGTTTTTGCCGTTGCGCTGTACCATAACACCTTTTTGACAGCGCGGGCATTGGTAGGCGCCTTCAGGCGGCTTAAATTTGGCATTGACGGCGTCCGCGCAGAGTTCGCCGGTAAATTTTGCTTGACCTTTTAAAAATTCCTCAAGCGTACCCTTACCGTCAGACATAAGGTAAAGTTTATCTTCCCAAATTGCCGTTGCGTCGGGATATGTCAACGCGTCCGGCAAGGCGTCAATCAGCATAAAAGCTTTTTCCGTCGGCATAAGGGATTTTTTCTTGTCACGCGCAGAAACTAAAAATTTTCGCTTAATCAAATCGTCTATGATAGCCGCACGCGTCGCCTCCGTGCCAATGCCGTAAACGTCTTTCAGCTTTACGCGAAGTTCCGGGTCTTTCACAAATTTATGAATTTCTTTCATACCCTGTACCAATGTTGAAGGCGTGAACCGCGCAGGCTTTTTCGTAGTGCTGATTTTAACTTCGGCGTTTTCGTACGTGACTTTATCGCCCTGTTTCATCTTCGGCAATTCTTCTGCAACTTCGTCATCGCTGACAGCTTTCGGCATTGTGTAAAAATCGCGCCAACCGTTTTGAGTTACCATTTTTGAAGTGGCTGAAAAAATTTCGTCTTTGTACGTGACAGTCACGGTGCATTCGTCGTAAAGATGAAGTTTGTGGAATTGCACGGCGTAATTTTTCGCAATGAGATTGTAGACGTTGAGTTCAATCGGCGTGACTTCGCCAATAGGTTTTACGGTAGGGATAATTGCATGGTGCGCGGAAATTTTTTTATCATTCCATGCGCGGCTTTTAATCTTCGTGTCGGCATTGTCAACGAGTCTTTTTAAAATTTCGTCATCGGTATTTTGAAGGTGCGCCAAAATTTTTGTTGCGGCGTGAAACTGATTCATCGGCAAATATTGACAATCCGAGCGCGGGTAGGTGGTAAATTTTTTTTCGTACAAACTCTGCGCGGCGTCCAAAACTTGTTGCGGCGTGTAGCCGAAATTTTTTCCTGCGGCAATTTGTAAAGCTGAAAGTGAAAAAGGCAACGGCGGCGATTCGCGACGTTTGGAAGATTCAAGCTTGGTAATTTCGGCGTCGTGCGGCATTTCGGAAAATTTTTTTAGAAAGTACGCAACGGCTTTTTTATTTACCAATCGCCCTTCCGAATCAATCGCCGTAGGATTTATGGACTTTATAAAATCTTCATTCGGTTTCCAAACGGCAGTAAAAATTCCATTTTCGTGTTGGAACTGCGCGTGTATCTTGTAAAAATCTACCGGCTTGAAATTCTGAATTTCGCGTTCACGGCGAACTACCAGCGCTAAAGTAGGCGTCTTAACTCTGCCAATCGGCAAAACCAATTTTTTATGTCCTGCCCTTTGTGCGGCGATAGTATAGGCTCGTGAAAGATTCATGCCGATAAGCCAATCTGCGCGGGAGCGTGCAAGCGCTGACTGTTTCAGATTAAAAAAATTTTTATTGTCGTCAAGGTGCGAAATGGCGTAATTGATACTGTCTTTGTCGAGAGCGTTAAGTAAAATTCGCTTGACAGGTTTTTTGTTGCCGATAAAATCCAAAACTTCGTCAACGAGTAATTGCCCTTCACGGTCGGGGTCGCCTGCATGAATAATTTCCGTAGCTTTTGATATCAAATTTTTCACAATGTTAAACTGCGCGGCGGCATTGGGGTCGACTTCCATTTTCCATACGGCGGGAATAATCGGCAAATCTTCAAGACGCCAAATTTTATATTTTGCGTCGTAGGCTTCCGGCTTTACAGGTTGCAAGACGTGACCGAAAAGCCACGTTACAACGCCTTCGTCCGTATTTATGTAGCCGTTGCCTTTCTTGGGATTTTTCAGACACGCGGCAATTTCACGCGCCATACTCGGCTTTTCGGCAATGTACAAGCGCAAATTTATCACCTCTTGGTTAGTAAGTAGTGAGTAGTGAGTAGTGAGTAGTTAGGTGGTGTTGAATAAATCAAAATTGAAAAAACTTAGCAAATTTTGATAACGTTGCAATAGAAGGAGGCGCACAAGGACGTGCGCCCGTCCGCGCCATGAGCGTGACGCGAATGCAGCGGACATGTTTTCTTTGCTACTTTCTTTTGCGCCAAAAGAAAGTTGATTAAAAAATTATTTACTCTAATTTTGAATTAATCAATATGCCCTAGTAGTGAGTAGTAAAATTTCACCAAAAACTACTAGGTGGTGTTGAATAAATCAAAATTAAAAAAACTTAGCAAATTTTGATAACGTTGAAATAGAAGGAGGCGCACAAGGACGTGCGCCCGTCCGCGCCATGAGCGTGACGCGAATGCAGCGGACATG
>CAJOKY010000149.1 GCA_905235425.1 uncultured Selenomonadaceae bacterium | reverse complement strand
ATTATCAGAGCGTCTAAGTTCATTTTGAATTTCGTCGTAAAGCTTAAGAAAATGTTTTCTAGCGTCGCTTACTTCGCCGCTGACGTTTCGCGATAACCCTCGAGTGATTCGTCCACTACCGCTGTTAATTTTTCCAACGGCATTCCCGGAAAAAGTTTGTGTGCTATCTCTATACTCTCGTCCCTGTCGGTCGTCTCCATCAATCTGTCGAACATTTCCATTTCTGATTCGTTCGTCATTGTCAAAACACCTCCGCGCATATTCAATTCTAGTAGCTAAACGATTCTGGTAAGCAGGATTTTTTCTTATGCCAACTTGATTATACCATATTAACATTTTACGAATTGAAGGCAGACTATCACGCGCTTTATCACGTGCAATATTTGAAAAATCTACGTGTTCGCCGATTTCTTTTTCAACGGTGTCACGCACCATTTGCATTATGCCTTCGGTGAGATATCTGTCAAAAACTTTTTGGCTTATTTCGTCTTCGTCAGTTAAAGTTCCTGCCGCGTTATCTTCGTTTGTACGTGAAAATTTCGCACCGGCAAGAGATAAGCCGTCGGAATTAAAAAAGCCCTGTTCATCAGAGCCGTTATCATTTTGTATATCCTCAATCAAGCCGTCAAGTGATTGACCGTCGGCAAGTTCAAGGTTATGTGTTCGCGTGTTGTATCGGAAAATTTTATTGCCGTCTGCGTCAGTAAGCTTAACCGCCATTTTGCCGAAAGTATCAGCCAATTTAGCGTATTGCCCGCGTGTCAACTTGCCTTTCGGATTTTGGAAAAAGTCTTTGAACTTTTGGAAAGTATCCTTCAACCACGCCAAAAATCTTTGAATTAAGCTTTTATCTTTCTTAGCAACGCGGTTTAAAATCTCCTGCATTGAATCGGCTATCATTTCTTCGGTAACATCTGCAGTTTTTGTAACGTCGGTGCGGTTAGTCTCGGCAAGATAATTTGTAAGCTGGTCTTGAGAAATACCTGCCGCATTAGCCATTTCACTAAACAGTTTAGGATTGTTCGCCTTCAATAAATGGAAAAGTTCATGAGCAAAAGTGGTAGTGAGTGAACGGGCGGAATTGACGTTGAGATAAATAATCCCGTCATCATAAGCGCCGTGAAAATCTTTGTTGTAGTTGTTGAAGAATACGACGTTAGCGCCCATTGATTTGCCGAATTGCTGTAAGAGTTTATGTTGGTCGGTTAAATTTTTATTGTCGACAATGTTTATTATCGCTGTGCTACCGCCGCCTACCTGCGAATTTTTAGTAACAGTTGCAGATTTTTGTTTGCCTTCTTTACCGTCATTGTTTTCTTTTTTATTGTAAAGAAGTTCAAGCAGTTTATTATAGCATTCCTGAGGTGAAATTATTCCGCTATTAAGTTGTCTTGCCAATTCTTTTGCTTGTTCTTGAATCGTTAAATTTTTCTTTGAACGGGAATTTGGAGAGTATTTAGAAATTTTAAAAATTTCCCAGTTTTTGAACAGATTATCCATTACAAAACCATACCCTTGATCAGGAGTTATCAACGATTCATCTTTGATTAATTGCCACAGTGTTAAACGCGCATTTTCGCGCGCGGCGTTTTCTTGACGAGTTACAAAAAGACCGTTGCCTTGTTCGACAAATATTTTTATAGCTTCTTTGATATAAGGATAAGCGGCAGAAAGTTTTTCTAGCAACGCTTCATCAACCGGCATAGTTTTGTAATCAATACTCAACCGTCTAATCCGCTCATCTTCGTCTAAATCTTCCCAAGTTTTGACATTATCATTGTTTTCCGTCGTAGAGTTTTCTACAGGTTTAGCCTTATTTATTTCATCGTTAATTTCCTCAAGTCTGCGGCGTGTATCTTCCATTTCTGCCTGCTGTGCAAAAGGTTTACCGAGTTGCTTTTCTACTTCCGATAATTTGGCTTGAGATTTTTCAAGTTGTGCAGTATCTGATTTTAATAAATTATCCGGTGCATTGTGTAAAGTATGTTCAATGCCTGCAATAGAATTTGCCTTTACTCTGTATGTGCCGCGATTCATAACCGTGATAACTACGTGACTTCCTACAACTTCCAGCGCACCTGATTTTGGTTTGTAAAGATTTTCTAAGCGGAAGGTTATATCAAAGCCGCCAATTTCACCTATCTTCGTGACAGAAGGTTCTTTGAAGTTTTTAATTGCTTCCTGCAATGCTTTATCTGCGTCTACGCGATTTGTATAAATTTGGTCACCAATCTTAATTTGGAAGGCGTCACCTTTTGTATTTTTGCGTGCCGCAATATCAGCTTTTTCAATTTCTATTTGTCGCTTAAGCGAAGGAATTTGTTTTGATAAATCGTCGCGAATAACTTCAGTTTGCAACTGTTGATTTCTATGCGCTCTGAAATTTATTTCCAATCCTGCTAATTTGTTTGCAACTTCTGTACGCTCCTTCATTAAAGGATTGCCGAGAGCCGCCGCTTGCAATTCTCCAAAACTCATTGAATCTTCACTGTCAACAACTTTATTGACAAGCGGATCGCCGCGCATTACCGAA
The DNA here is from genome assembly GCA_905235425.1 of uncultured Selenomonadaceae bacterium. GTDB lineage: Bacteria > Bacillota > Negativicutes > Selenomonadales > Selenomonadaceae > Quinella. The sequence goes on along the minus strand of CAJOKY010000149.1, from coordinate 17,093 downwards.
TCTATCATCCGCTGTTTATTCGTGACTTTTTCCCACATATTGCCGTCATATGAATCCTTGACAACATAGGTAAAAATTTCTACCTCCTCATTTAAATTGCCGTTACGCAAAATTCTTCCTTCGCGTTGTTCAATGTCACGCGGTTTCCAGCAACAGTCAACGTGATGCAATGCTACTAAATGTTTTTGGAAGTTTGTACCCGCGCCCATTTTTTCTGTCGAGCCGATTATTACGCGAATTTCACCTTCGTTTACACGTTCAAAGAGTGCTTGCCTTTCCTGAGCATTTCTTGAGTCGTGTACAAAGGCAATTTGATTCGCCGGAATACCACTTTGTACTAAACGCTCTTTAATTTTGTGGTAAACGCTTTTATTTTCGCCTTTTTTTCTTTTGCCGTTCGGCGTTCCCAAATCGCAGAATACAAGTTGCGTACCTTTAACGTCGGCAGTCTCATTATATTTTTTTGTGATAACGTCACAAAGTACGGGGATTTTATTCCCCGCCGCCGCTTCGTCTATATTCGGCTTAACAAGTTGCAAGTCTATCGACGCCGCGCGAAAATCGCTTGTGATAGTCAGCATATTGTCAGCGCCTTTTTTGCGTTTAGCGTGTTTTACTGCCTCTGCGCGTCTTAAGAGGTCTAATTTAAATTCGTTAAATTCCGGCGTAGGCTCAATTTCAATTATGGTACGTTCGCCATTTTTTAATTTTGGGCGTTTAAGGTGCGGTAAATCTTCAGCATACTGTATGTCGGCAAACTGACGGAGCATTTTAGAATTTGCAATAAGATTAGTTATTGTCAAAAATGTTGTTGTTCTAAATCCGTTGCCGTTAGGATTTAATTCTGTGCCGTTGTTTTTTTCAGTGAAATTTCCAGCCCAAAGGTCGAAGTAGTCCATTTCTTTATTTTTCAGTGTTTTACCGTCTAAAAACCGCATTAAAGTATATATCTCGCCCAGCGTGTTACTAATCGGCGTTCCTGAACTGAAAACCACTCCGCCGCCATTTCTTTGTTCAGTAAGCCATTTTGTCTTGACATACATTTCTGTTGCACGTTGTGAGCCGTTTACTTGCAATCCCGAAATTCTTTTCATACCCGTATTAATTCTAAGATTTTTAAATTTGTCCGATTCATCAACGTAAATTTGGTCAATACCAAGTTCTTCAAATGGAATGGCAATTTCTGTTGAATCTTGACTGGTATCGCGTTTTAATTTTTCTTCAAGATTAGCCATTGCAGTTTCTATATCTTTAATGCTTACGTCTCTTTCGCCGGACGCCACTAAAACTTCATACGACATTTTCAATTCGGCTAATTGTTCTTCGTAAAATTTGTTGTATGTTTTAGGTGACATTGGTAACCTTTTAAGCATTTCGTGAGATATTATAATGCCGTCCCAATCTTCGGTAGCTATTCTTGAGAGTAGCGTGCGACGCTTTGCCAATCTTTTTTCTCTATCTTCGGGACTTTCATATTTTGCTACTTCACCTTCTAAAACTTCTTCGTTTTCAGAAATAGTTTCGTCTTCGTAATCTTCTGTTTCATCTTTTTTTGTAGTGGTTGATTTTCGGGTTTTAATACGGTCGTCAAAAATATCCGTAATTTTGGCAGCAGGTAAATCAGACGCTTGAATTATCAACAATTTTGCCTTAGGGTACGCCGTTAAAAATTCTTTTTCAAATTGCTTGACTATGTTATTAGGTACGGCAAACAAAGGCTTTCTGATTTTGCCCAGCCGTTTCATTTCCATTGCTGACGCTACCATAGTGTACGTTTTCCCGGCACCGACACAATGAGCCAACAAAACATTTTTTCCTTGCATAATGCGCCATATGGCATTTTTTTGATGAGGGTACAAATTTATACTTGGGTTAAGAGTAGGGAAAGTCAGGCGTGAACCGTCATATCGGCGCTCTGTAACGCTGTTAAAAATCGTATTGTAGGTTTTCAGTAAATCAGCTTTTCTGTCTGCGTCTTTCCATAACCAATGATTTTCAAATTCTTGTTGAATTTCTTGTGCCTTTTGTTTAACGGCGGCAGTTTTTTCTTCGTCAATGCGTGTTCGCTTTTTCTTTTTACCGTCCTCAAAATATTCTTCGGTATATGTCATTTCAAGCGGTTTTGCATTTAAAAGACGATCCATTATTTCGGTAAAAGTTATCGTTCCTTCGACACCCCAAGTTATCGTATTTTTGGCGCCGGTTGTCTGATTATAGTGTTGCTTACGGTTATAAGTCACGCTCCATTTGCCGATTTTTTTATTCAGCGATATCACGTAACCTGAATTAAATCCAAGAATATGATCTAAAAATTGATTGTAGTATGAAACGTTTACCCAAGACGCACCGATATTTACAGCAATTTGGTTTTCGTTTAAATCGGTAGGTTGAACTTTTACATCACGCAATGCCTCAACATTTCGCTTGTATTTGGGATTAGTTTTTGCCGCTTCTTCCGCTATCGCCAATTTTTCACGTACATTGCCAGACAAATATTCTTCTGCAAGTTCGTATAAATGCGTGACGGGATTTTCAAAAATGTTTTCGCCGAGTTCATCAATAACCTGCGCAGGATTTTTGCCCAACAATTTTGACATATAATCAATATCCAATTCTCCGTGCCAAGCAATGGATATTGACAGGGCGTCATCCACATTATCAGCCGTTGAAGGCTCAACCATTGCGCCAAGTGTACGCTTGTAAAAAACGTCGCCTTTTTTTGCAGTTACCGTTTTAGCCTTTTTATCTTCGCGATAATCTTCAATAGCCGCCGTCATTCCAAAACGCGGATCACTGCCAAGAATTTTGATATTTTCGGCGGAGTTAATGTAGCCGTTATTTTTAACAAAATTATCGTAAGCGTCATTAAGAGTTTGACGAAGTTGCGGTAATTTATCATCTTGCGGATTACTGCTCTGCTCATCCAAAATATTTTCTACCGCTTTTACTAAGCGCAGATAATCTTTAACTTTAGTTTGATTTTCTTTTGGAACTTCAACAACTTCAAATATTTTTTGTTGATAAAGTTTGCCGTCTCGTGCCATAAAGCTATATGAAGGTGTAGCACTGTTATAATATTTGTGTGTAATAAGGCTGACAGTAGCAGAAGTTCTTTCACCTTCAATCGGCTTGTAGATATTTTCCGGCAATTTCTCCATAAGTGCAGATAATTCTTTTGTAACGTCGCGCTCTTTGCCGTCCAATGCTAAACGCGCCCTGTAATTCAGTTTATCGACAATCGGCTCGCCAATCATATTTTGAGGGTTTTTCTGGAAATATTCATTTATATCAAGCGGCACTTGATATTTATATTCACCTTGTTTATCTTCAAGTGAAATTTGTTCAATGTTGCTCCAATCCTGCGCATATTCTGAGGGTGTTTTGGGGTCAAGGCGTTTTTGCAAAATTAAAATATCGCTTGTAACAGAAGTACCTGAATTTTTTTCAAAAGTTTGGCTCGGCAGTTTAAATGCCGCTATTAAATCAGCTTGCCCATTAAGCATTGCGCGAAGTACGGCGGCGTCTTGTCCCGCTTGCATTGTTCCTGTACCGGTAATAAATGCCACTAAACCGCCTGGTCTTACCGCGTCCATTGCTTTTGCAAAGAAAAAATTATGAATATTAAAGGTCTGCTTGCCGTGCTGATAGCGTATAGTTCCGAAAGGCACGTTGGAAATAGCAAGGTCGTAATAGTTATACGGCAATTTTCTATCATCTTGAAAACCAATGATATCAATCGCGGCATTTTGATAAAGTTGTTTAGCGATTCTGCCTGTTAAATCGTCAAGTTCAACGCCTGTCAATTCACTTTTAGCCGCAATTTCAACCGGCATAGTGCCGAAAAATATTCCGCTACCCATTGACGGGTCAAGCACTCTGCCACCTTTAAAACCCAACCGATTTAACCCTTGCCAAATAGCTTGAGCGATTTCAGGTGACGTGTAAAAAGCATTAGGCGTTGCCGCGCTTGCCGATTTATATTCTTCTTCCGTCAAAATTTCTTTCAGTTGTTGACGTTCTTTGTCCCACTTCGTATCAGAAGAAAACACCGACGCTACAGTTCCCCAGCCGTTAAATTTGGCTAAGATTGCCTGTTCGCTCGGTGTTGCCATTCGCCCTTCACTTTCAAGCTGTTTCAAAAGTTTTATGGCGTCAATATTCTGTTTAAATTTAGTTTTCAAGCCGCCGCTACCGATTTCGCTGTCATTTGTAATATGGTAATTGTGCCCTGCAATTTCAGTCGGCGAATTTTCTTTTACTGTTTTCTTAATATCGTCATCAGTTCTTGATACAGTGTTTCCTCGTCCGTCGTCTCTTCCTGCGGCGTGTACAGCGCTCGTATCTCTTCGTGCGCCATTTCCTGCGCTATCATTTCCGCTTGATTTTCCTGCTGAAGTCTCTGCAACGGGTCTTTCGCTTTCGGCATTTGTTCCAGCAACATTTTCTGAAGTTGCAACTTCGTCTTGTCGTTGTTGTCGAGGATTTCTTTCAGATGACGTATCGCGCCTTTCTTGCCGTGTTCCTTCGTCAATTCCCGCGCGTAAGTCGGATTGTACTCCTTGATGTCCACCATCAACGCCTCTGCTCTGTCCCAATTCTCTTGACTCATTTTTTTCACCTCCAAAATACATATCAAGTGCCGTCTTAAAAATCAGTGCGTCATTTTCGTTTTGAAATCTGTAACTGGAGTGAACTCCACCTATTTCAAAACGTGCTTTAGCATTAAAAAGTTTTCTTAAAGCATTAATATCCTGATGTGTATCGTTTGACAACCAATCGGAATGGTTGTCTCTTTTCAATAATACGGTTGAATTGTTTTTATCGTAAATTTCGGCTTTAAAATTTTTATCGTTTGAAGTTTTGCCTTCAAGTCCTGCCGCCTTCAATGCTTCACGGGCGCGTTTTTCTATTTCGTCATTCACACTAGAATTTTCCGCCGCAATATGTTCATTTTTAGATTTCGTCTTGCCTTCGTCTGCTGATTGTGTTATATTTTCAAAAGAAGACGCAGGGATGGACAGAGTGCCGATGACTTCGTTTGAAGATTCTGGTTCTGTAGATACGAGTGCGTCTTTTTCAGAAAAAGGTTTGTCTATGGTCGGAATGCCGTCACTTTTTTCAGTGGCTTGCGCCGAAGGTACTGACAAACTTTTTTTACTTTCATCATTGAGTTCTTCTTTCGGCAAAATATGGTTATAGTATTTATTTCCGTTTACATCGCTAAAAATTGTTATTGTAACAGGCTGTACTTCTCCTTCAATAATTGCTTCGGAAATTAAATAAGCATATTGCGAGGCGTTTCTAACATTCTTAACATTTTCTTTGCTCTCTATAGAAGTTGCCGATTCTATAAGTTTTGGCAAATGAGCGACTAAAAGAATCTTGTGTACTTTAGCACTTGTAGAAGTCATTTTACCTAAGCCTAATCTAGTAAATTGTATGTCATGATCAACTAATTGAATTTCTCCTAAAATAGGATTACGGACAGACGTTCCTTGTAAATTTTCTTTATAGTATTTTTTGGCTTTGTCTCGCAATTCCTTGATATCATCGTATTCACCAAACTCATCGCCTGTCACGACAACGGCGGCTTTTTTATTTGCAGAAGGCGTTGTCTTGTCTGCTTTGGATTGTATTATTTGATGTCCACCATCAATGCCTCTGCTCTGTCCCAATTCTCTTGACTCATTTAAATTTTCTCCTTTCTGACGGCTAGCAGTTTTATTGTTAATTGTGGAGTTTGAAACATTCAGTCTTTCTGCTTCTTTTTCAAATTTTTCGAGCTTTGCATCGGATAATTCTTCCCAAAGGACTCTTTTTAAAAAAGTATTCGCATATTTATATTCATCATATCTTTTTTGTTCTGCATAACTCATTTGGGAAAAATCTTTTGCGGCAAGTGCTTTATATTTGCGCAATATTGCAAATTGCGAATCTACGTATTTTTTTAATTCTGGATATTTATCGCCTTTAATTTTTTTATGAATTTTTTCTTCGCCTAAATCTGAAAGTATTTCATTTGTTAAAGCTTCTTGAACTGAATCTGAGTAATAGTAGTTGATTAGCTTATCTTTTATGTTGGATAACGAATTGTATTCGGGTCTTGATACAGCTGGCGGATATAACAAAGATATCCTTTCGACATTTCTTAATAACTGATAAGCATTTATTTCGCCATTTATATAAGCGTTCCACAGCTTTTGGAATGCCGAATAATTTTTTTTATATTCTTCACTACGGTTTTCTTCGGGTATAGGGTTTTCTTCATCGAATGGGTTAAATTCCGCTTGAATTTTGTCAACGTAATTTTTTTCTGTCTGTCCCAATTCTCTTGACTCATTTTTCACTGCTCCGTCCTGCGGCTTTTCCTTCTCTAAAATTTTAGTATCAATCACGCCGTCAAGCAATTCTTTTAATTCTCTGTAACCTTTAATCGCCGAATATTTGTTTTGCTGTACACGCGTTACAATCTTCGGCAATTCGTTATCAATTTGCTTTAATTTCTTTGCATCCGTTGAAAGTTCATTGTTTTCTCTAGCTTTATTGTATTTATCACGTAATTTTAAAAAGTTTTCCCACGCTGTTTCTTTAGCGGCTTGAACTCTATCAGAAGAAATTTCGGCTTGAAATTTGTTTTGAATATGGAATAAAGAATCCAAACCTTTGAGGTATTCTTGCGTATAATTGCCGACTTTTTTACTGTTTTGAAATTCATTAACAATTTTATCTGCTTGTCGTGTCAATTCAACAACGTCAAGTCTACCATTTAAATACTCGTTCCACGCAGATTTCATACCGGCATATGCTTTTTTGTACTCCGCCGTCTGCAAACTTTCAGGAATTTGTGATTCTTCGTCAAAAGGATTTTCTTTTAAATGCTCATTTCTTGTAAACGTAATTAAAGCTCCGTAAAAATTGATTTTACGGGCAGAATCTTCAAACGCAAAAGAAGAATTGCCTATATATTCACCGCCACAAACTTCTGCCAATTTTATAATATTTTGTAAATCTTGTTGATCGGATTCACGTAGAGTCACAACGCCTTGACCGTCATATATTTCCCCAAAGTCGCTGATTACATCAGTTGAATGCCCTAAATCAATCCCAAAGTTTTCTGAGGAGTACTCTTCGTTTTCAAGTCCTGCGCTTTTTATTAATTCAGTGTAATCAACTTGTTTCATCTTTGTAAAATCATAGTTGTCGACATAGGTATGTTTTTGGTTAGAAGATGTAAGATATACTCTTTGCTTTAAATCTTCGTAAACTACATTAGCGGCATTGATTATTTCGTTATGATTTTCCTCAATTTTTTTTGCTAAATCGATTTCTTGAGGTGAGAAGAAAGATATAGTTCTACCGGTCATTAAACTTTCACGAACGGCTTTTTTAAAAATCGTTTCTTGGTCGGCGCTTTTATTCATATCTTCCATATTTAGAGTGAATTTAATAATCGGAGATTTTTTAGTTGAAAATGCCTTTACTTCAATTAAACCTATTCGATTGGCAACTTTAACTTCTGCATTCAAGCCTTTGGTTTTAATTTTTTTTATAAGTGGAGATTGTTCATAATCATTCCATTGTTTGAGTCTTTTCTGTCTATCTTCTTTTATGTAGACTTCGTTTTGTGATTTTGCCTTGCTTACTTCTCCTTGCTTTCGTTCTCCTTGAGGCGGGCTATTGTTTTGTCCATTATCTTGTTGAAGTACTCCGTTGACAGTGTTTCGTCCAAGTCCCACCCCGCCTTGAACTTGTGATTTTTCGGTACTGTTTTCGAGTAATCGAGGTCTTTGTCCTCTATCCACGTCGTTATCCCATTCGGCATAACTTTTCACACCTTCCAAGTTTTTCAACCTATCGAAATTTTCTTTTGGTTTATTACCGACACTTTCAAGATACTTTGTAGAAATTATTCGCCCTGTTTCTTTAAAACGATTCTTTACACGTTTCACAGCTTTATCTGCAGGTAAGTTCACATAATGCAAATGCACGTCATAACCTGCCGCATTTAATTTTGAAATTCGCTCTTGTACAGCAGTCTCGTTTGTACCAACCATAGGATAAACTATATTATCGCCATTGCTTACGGCATAAGATAAAACTGCGTCTGAAATATGTGCGCTTTCTTCGTGTACAGGTGTTGTAAAAATGCCGCCGTTAAATTCAGGCAAATTTTCTTTTGCCATATCGCTATCAATTATCAAAGCGCCGTTTTCTTTTGCGACATTCTCGGCAATAGTTGATTTACCGCTTGCAGGAAGTCCCATTACCAAAATTTTTCTGCGCACCGTTACCGTAAAGCTCCTCGATAATTTGACGACGCATTGCAATTCGTTCTGGCGTATTGATATTAGCCGTTATTCCGAACTTGTCAAGATATTCCTGCACTAATCTTTCTGCCGCCGCCATATTTTCTTCTACGCTTTTCGTTTCGTCATACTTGAATTTATTTTGTTCAATCCAAGTTAAAGGATTTTCTCCTATCTTACGGGGAAGGTCATCACTTGTTAGTACGGTTTTATTTTCCTGCCTATTTTCTTCTGCACCTCCGTCAATAATCGTACGAAGAAGATGATTTTTATTTGAATGTATAAGGTCAAAAAGCATTGCCGCACATTTGGAAAGTACAGGGGATTGCTCTAATGTTTTTTGCGCGTTTTCTTTGCTAATGTTACCTTCTTCAATTTGTTTTAGAATTTTCAACATTTCACGAAAGCCCTGAATCAGCTCCTCTTTATTACCTGATCCGTACTCTGTTTGGGTATATTTTTCTATGAGGTGTGATAGCTGTTCGTAACTAAGTGATTCGAGAAATTCGTGTAGAGTGGTTGTTTTATTATTTGGAAGTTTAACTGCTGAGCTTTCTATTAAAAGCCGGAATATATTTTTCTTTTTTAACGCTTGCTGAAGTGTCGGTTCTTTTTGTGCTAAGCCGGTTGACAGTTTTTCAATATCTTCGTTTACTCTATTCATATTGAAAATTTTTTCAAAAGCGAATAAATCATTATCTTTAAAGTCTTCTCCAAATACGACGTTGGCAACTGCTTTTTTAAATGCGGTAGCGTCATTGTTGTTTTTAAATCTAAATGTATTTTTGATTGCACGTCCGCCTAAAATTTTACACAACTTTTCAAATTGGGAATGAAATTCGTAAGCGATTTTTTCTGAATTAGCTCTCGTTCCGCCGTCAAATCGTGCATTGAAACCAACACCGAAATCACCATTTGAATAGCCTTTTAATCCTACGTTTTTAATTTGAGCGCCTTTAGGTATATTAACGTTTTCTTTATTTAATCCAACCAATTTTAATGCCGCCTCTGCCCGTGTTTCCGGTGAACGTGTCTTATCTGTCACAATTTTTTGTAATTCTTCTTTAGACATTAAACGGTTAAGAGGTGGGTTTTGCTCCGTATTATTTTCCGTCGCGATATTGCCTTCGTTTGCAGATTGTGATATATTTTCGGCGGAAGAAACATTACTTTCCGCTATATCCCGACGGGACGCAACACCGCTTTTATCGTTGCTATCCTGAAGGCGCGGCACTGATGCGGTATCAGTGGATACGTTTGTGGGGCGCGTATCAACAAGTAATGTATCTTCTTTTTTTACTCTTCTTCTTGGATAAGCGGTTACAATCGTGTAATAATCGTCGTCACCTTTTTCAAGTTCCAAATCTATAGGCATAAGACCTTTGGAAAAATCGCCTTTGCAATAAAGGATAATTCTGTTTTTTTTGGCATTGGATTTATAAATTTGGTTGAAGTTTTTAAGAATATGAATAACATACTCAGGAATATTTTTAAACCCTCTAGATTGGATTTCGTTAATATGTTCAAGAATATGTTTGTAACCAAAACCATCTATAGCATTTCCTTCTTCATCGTATGTATCCTCTGTGCCAACTTGCAGGCGAATCGGCGCGGCTTTTAATCTAAAATTTTCTCCTAATTTTTCAAGCGCCTCATTAGCGACATGTACTGTTTGTTCATCAATCTGACCGAAATCTTTTGAACCGTCGGACTTTAAGATAAATTCATTTCTATCAGCTTCGGATAAATTCTTGCTTGATTCTGTTGTGTAGCCTTGAGGTAAAGTATATTTTGGCGTTGCAGTAGAGGTATTTTTTTCTGCGTCTGATAATTTTAATTCATCGCTACTGCTTGGTGTGACGTGATTATGAGCGGATTTATTAAAAAGTTCTTCGCCAAATGTCTCATTAAAATATTCCTGCAAAATTTTATAACTTTCATCCGAAATTGCAAATTCCCCGTTAGAATATTTTATCAGTCCGTTTTTTATAGCCAAATTAACAGCGTCAATAGAAATTTTTTTGGCTTCTACGAACGACATCCCCATTGGGCAATATATCGGAATGAGTATTCCGCCGTATTTTTTGTTAAGAGTAAGTCTTAAATCGCTCCATTTCCTGCAAGCGGCAAGAGGTGCTATTTCAGGAGTTTTTAAATATTCTTTGTTGGCGTCTACTATAAATGCGTCTCGGTCTTCTTGACTAGCAAATAAAAACATATTGCCGTTTTCATAATCCCAACCGCCGTGTTCTTCTGCGATTTCTGCAAGCTCTACGTATTCCTTCGGATTAAACATTTTTTTAAATCTTACCCCGAATTGTTTTTTATTTGTCAATGGATTTATAAATTCGCCGATTGCAAAACGCGGGTCGTCTTTAGATTCTGTCTTGGCCTTCTCCTGCAGATTGTGATATATTTTTCAACGAAGGAGTATTACTCATCGCATTGGCGCCGTGGTAGCTGACACCGCTTTTATTGTCAGCCAACCGCATAAGCGAACCTGTAGCGGTAACGGGTGACGAGCCGGTGCTGCCGTCAACGAGTGATATTCCTTCTACTTTTTTCTCGCCTTTTTGATAAGTTGTGACTGTGTCTTCTCTTTCGCCTTGATTCTCCGCCGCAGAAGTTTTGCCTTGTGATTTTGTCTTGCTTTCATCTTCGTTTTTAGGCGTGGTACTTTGTTCCACCGCTGATTCTTTCTGATTTAACAAAAATTTAGCCGTCGTCTGAAATTGCTTTAAAGGTTTCGTTTTCTCACCAAAATAAAAACTTGCAACTTTGTCAGAGGATTTTTTAAGTTCTCCACCTAACTTTTCTGCAAGTTCTTTTAAATATTGTAATTTTTTCTTACCGGTATCCGTCTTGAAATCGCCTTTAACTATCGCCGTGTATTCATCTCTGCCGGTATCGCCTTTTGAACGCCGCTCTTCTATCGTGTAGCCGTTTTCGTTTAACTGTTCCTTCAACCAATCGTAATATTTTCTTTCGCCTTCCGTCTGCAGACTTTCACGCGGCTGTTTATGTTGCACGGCATTTTCTACCTGCGTGCGACGTGACATTTTGAACATTCCGAGCGGTACTTCTTTTTCTAAAAATTCCTGCCCTTGCTTATCCAATGTCTGCTTGTAAACGTCATAAGGTTTTCTGCCGTCGGGCAACGTCAAAAGTTTAGGAAGGTCGTCATTGTCAGTTTTATTCTTATTCTTGTTAAGCTCTGCCTTGTTATCTTCAATCGGCACTTCATCTCTGAAATGGGTATGCATATCCGATACAACATTTTCGTGATAACTTCCAAACCTTTCGAGTAACGCTTCCGTGTTTTCTTGAAGTTGTTCTGCAGGAATATTATTTTCTACGGCAATTTTTTTGTAAGCTTGAGAAAAATATTTGGCTACAAGATTTTTAAAAGCGTCATTATCATCAATGACTTTGTCAATTTCTTTCAACGGCATTTGATATGTTAAGCTCTTTCCGTTTGCTGTATGCGTTACGGTAATGCTTTTAAAATCGCCGCTCATCTTCGCTATTATCTTACTGTCTCCGGTTGTACGCGTTTCACTTTTCGTACCGTAACGTTTGAAATTATCCAAATTTATTTCGTATTCGGAAGGTGGCTTGCTGTGAGATTTTTCGCTTTTATCATACAGTAATTTCAAAGTTCTGCCGTAAAATTCTTTATCAGAAATTTTATCCTCCCAATTTCGGTCAGCGAGTTCAGAAAATGCTTTTTCCTTGTTCTCCAATTTGGCTTGGTCTGTTAATTTCAATCCACGTTCTGCGCGCCATAACTCCAGTAATTGTTGAGCTGCATAAGCATATTCATTATTATTATCAGACACTAAAAATGCAGTCAAGGTCTCCTTGCCCTGCGAAATATTAAGTTTGTCGGCGTGAAATGCGATGTCTATGCAATGCTTTATGTTAGGCAATTTTTTATAAAGGGCGTCGTGCAGGTCTTCATCTACTACGAGATTTTCAAGATTTTTGACAAGGATAGTTTTTTCATCTTCAGTGAGATTTTCGCCGCGTTGTGCCTTGCGTTGAAGTTCGACATAGGAATTTTCTTGAGTTTCTGCCTTGCCTTCGTCTTCTGATTGTGTTATATTTTCAAAAAGAGTTTTTACAGAGTCGTTTTGGACGTTAAAGTTCGGGGAATTTGCATCGGACATCTGTAAAGCTCTTTTTAATTTATAGAAAGTTTTAACTTGTGCTTTACTTTTTCCGCGTTCAACTAAAATGACATAGCTTGTGCCATTAGCACCTTTCACTACCATAACACTTTGATTGCCAAGATTATCATCACGCTCTTTAGTTGCCGTATCAAAATCATTTACAGCGTCATAAATTTCTGCAATGGTCTCAGGAGTTATTTCTAATTGTCCACGCTGGGATTCAAGTTGACCGTGATGTTTTTTAATATGTCTAACGTCATCGGCGGTAATGAAAACAGTGTCTACATTATGCCCAAATAATTCTTGCACCTTGTCGCGAAACTTTTGAGAAGGTTGGAAAGAAACTTTACCATTAAAATTTTTATCATCCCAAGCTTTTTCTGCCAATTCAATAAGAGATTTTTTTGTTTCTTCGGCTTTTTTATTTTCTTCGCCCTGTTGATTGTTGACATTTTCATCGAAGAATGTTTTTATACCGTCATAAGTTGCGCGAATAAGTGGCTTTATACCTTCAACATTTATTTTTTCAGTTATGTAATTTTCAATCTCCGCATAATCGGTAATACCGTCTTCGTAGAGACCGCCTACTTGTTGAGCTATTGCCGACATTTGCCTATCGTTGAATTTACCGTCACGCGGTAACGTTTTTAAAGTTTCCCAAATAGCAGATTGCCACGGCTTAGACTCTTCGCCCAAAGTCTTTGTCATCTGTTTTGCCCAATTAGCAAAGTTATTTATGCCTCGCTGAATATAAACGCCGCCTATTTCTAATCCTGCTGACCAAAGTTCGCTGTCAAATAAAATACCGCCTATTGAATTTAGGCGGTATCCTAATTCTTTTAAGCGTTTATTCCATCTGTCCTTAAGCTCTTCCAAATGCTCGTCACTGTCATCAAAATAGTCTACAAATTTTTCAATTTCTTCATTGTTTGTTTCAGTAGGAGCAGACGTTTTTTGTTCACTGGGTTTAGATTGTTCTTCTTTCGTAACGTTATCGTTGACTGTCGTAGATTGTGGCGGTGTAATTCCGAAAGCTTCATACATTTCTCTATCGCGTTCTTCTTGGCTGAGAAATATACGGTGTTTCTTTTCATTAGGCTTAGGTTGTTCTTCCTGCGTTTGAGTTTGTGAAGGAGGTTGACGTAAATCAAGTGGTGGTACTTGCTCTTCTTCATTTTGAATAGGTGCAGGTGTAGAGTGCTTAAGTGCTTCGCCAATTCTTTGTGCAGGAGTTTTTTCATCTTTAACGGCAGGCGTTTCTTCCGGCTCTTCAAAAAGATTTAATTGCTTAGGTTTAGCCTTTTCACTTCGCTCACGTAATTTTTCTTCCGCTACTTTCTTTGCACCGTCAATCAAATTCATCAACGGTACGGCTTGTGAAGGTTCGTCAGCGTCCCATAAATCAACTTGATTCGGGTTTCCTTGTCTTTCTATGCCGTCTGCAATACCTTTCAAAAAATCTGATATGTATATCGCGCTGTTTTTATGTTCGTCGAAGAATTTTACCAGCGCTTTTTTAATTTCTGATTCTTTCGGCATATTGGGCAAAGCCTGTTGTCCAAGATATTCTTGCACGGTTAGATTTTTATTCTTGCGAATGTCACTTAATTTCGCGGCGGCACTTGCAATATCTGAAATGTCGTAGTTGTGCAGAACTCCTTCTTTCATTTTAACCTTAATCTGCGCAATTCTAGGTGCGGCGCTTTCCAACGCATTTGTAATTCTTTTAATATCGTTGTCCGTAGATTCGGTGATTTTGTCAATTAAAGCGTCGTCATCGTAAGCCAGAGCAAATAAAGCCCGTTTGACGCGTCTTATTCCGTCTGCATTTACATTTCCGCTTGCCGTAGCATATGCATTCAATTCATTTTTGTTCAAAATATCCTGCAAGACGCTTACCAAAAAATCGCGGTTATCGGCAGTGGTTATATCGCCTTCGTCATTGTCCACGTAAAATTCCAGTGATTGCAGAGTTATCTTTCCTGCGTCAATTTTAGCCTGTTCACCGGCACCAATCCTTACACCGCCTGTTTGTGATTCTGTCACCGATTGTAAATCTTTATCGGAAAGTTCATCTGTAATTTCTCGTACCAGCACGGGATTTTTCATCTGCGATACAGCGTCACGATTCAAGCCAAATTTTTCGGCGTTATTTATGATAGATTGTTTGTAATTGGCGGCTTTACCGTTTTCATAAGCGAATTGAATTGCGGCGGTTCTGCCGTTGCCGTTCAAAACAACGCCGTCATTTCTTACTATGGGTGCACCTTGATTTAAATTGCGGCTGTCCATAAGGTCGGCGGGACGAAGATTATTTGACATTGAAACCAATTCTGCTTGCATTGAAACACGTTGACGGTCACGCGGTTGAAGTCCGGCAGGATAATTTTTATTTTGATATACGTTGCTGTCAGAAGGGTTTAATTGGTGCGAAGCAATAAGATTATCTGATTCAACAACTTTGTATTGGACTTCATATTCCTTTCCGTTATCAGCAACTACTTTAGTTTTATCGCCTTCAACAGCGGTATTTTCTGCGGGCAAAACATCTTGTGCAAAAGTGGATTTAGGTTTAGGTGATTCGGTTTTAGGTGATTGAACATTATCGGCAGATTTTACAGGCGGAATTTTCTGTTGGATTTGTACAGGTTGAGGTGTTGAAATTTGAGGTGAATTTTTTCTTCTGCCTACTTCTTTGTCAAACGCATCAAGTTGAACCCATTCCTCTTCTTCTCCTGAGAATTCATTTGGCGCATTAGAATACGCTCCTGCTTGACGAAAAACATTTTTTTCTTTTTCAGTAAGATTGTCGGCAGGTATTTCGCCCAAACCTTTAAAATTATGACGAATACGACTTATCTTATTGTTCAATGCCGTTATTTCTTCATCAGTTAATTGCTCAAAAGGATTTATCGCTGATTGAATTTGTTCTGTCGGTTGAGGCGTCGAAGTTGCGGGAGTCTGATTCGGCATTGGATTTTGAACAGGCGGAGTTTGCTGTTGGATTTTCGCAGGTTGAGGCGTAGGGTTTTCAAAAAGCTTAGGCATAACGTCTTCTTCATTTTGAATTTGAGATTGTGGATTAGGTGACACTTTGCCGAACTGATTCGCGTTTTCGTCATAATACAGCCTTTCTCGGGGCTTTTGTTTAGGCGGATTTTTTATATTGAAGGAAACGGTATCTTCTTCATTTTGGATTTGAGATTGTGGATTAGGTGACACTTTGCCGAACTGATTCGCGTTTTCGCTATAATTAATTGATATGTTATTAAGTTGTTGTATTTCGGCATTTTTGGCGTTCTTTTTTAAATCATTTATCTTTTGGAGTAATTTATCGGCTTCGTCATATTCTCCCCTATTATTGGCATTGTTTTTTTCATTAACGGTCAAGCTGTAAATTTTTTTCAATTGTTCAAGTTCTTTAATAGCTTGGCTTAATGCCGATTCCGATGGCGGAATTAAATCCTGTTGCTGGGATTTTATTTTTTTAATTTCTTCTTCCTTTTCAAGAATTTTTTGGTTTATTGCCTCCAATTTCTTTCGGGCTTTATTAGAAGCATTGAAGTCACCTATTTCATCAGCGGATTTTTTATCGTCAATTACTTTAGCGGGTTTGTTAATTGTTCAAGTTCTTCAATAGCTTGGCTTAATGCCGATTCCGATGGCGGAATTATTTCACTGGGATTTCCATAAGCATTGCCAATAAACCGATCCGCGTTTTCGCTATAATTTATATTTTTGTCGCCAATCAGTATATTTGATATTTGCTGTTGAATATCCTTTAAATTGTCAATGTTTTCACTTGAAACGTCTGTTGCCGGACTAACAATATTTCCGCGTTGACCGTACACTTTCGACAAAACTTGTGGCGCAGTCTGCCGAATAACCCTATTAGTTTCCGTACGCAACGAATTTAAACTTGCAAACGCATTTGTAGCTTGCCCTTGCAGTTGCTGTAATTGAGCCCTCAAGCCTTCTGCAGTTTCACTATCGCCTTGACTTACGGCATCATTTAATTTTTGTGCCGTGTCAATGATTTGTGTTCTCAAGGTGTTTATTGTATTTTGCACGTCCGCAATGCCTTCAAGCGCTTGAGAAACATTAACGGTAGGATTAACCTTCGTATTCAACACCGATTTTAACGTTGCAAGTTGACCGCCTAACCGCATTGATTCTTTAGTTGACTTAGGATTTTCTCCAGCCTTTCTTGTACTTCTTTGAATGGCGTCTATTTTTCTTTGTGTCTGTGCCATTCCCAGCTGTACCAAATCCAATAAATCTACTGGCGAATCGGTAGTACTTTCACGCCACATTTTACCTGCGTCGTTTAATTCGTCATACCGCACTTGAGCAGTCCGAAGTTTATCAAGTTCCGCGTTATGTTCACGTACAAGTTTATTTTTCTGCCTTAAAGATTTCTCGTCATTAGGTTTGCCGATATCATCAATACGGCTTTTCAAAGCGGTAACAGTGCGGCTGTACTGATGAATATCATTTTCCAGCTGTTCACTCTCTGAAACACGATTGATATTTTTAGGCGCTTGCAACTTCGCTAACTTCTCACGTTCATCTGCCAATTTTTTATCAGTCTCGGCAAGTCTAGTTTTTGCGCCAT
>CAJOKY010000148.1 GCA_905235425.1 uncultured Selenomonadaceae bacterium | reverse complement strand
CAATGCTGCAACTTGGTTGCAGGGCTGAAGTCAACCAGCCGTACGCGGTGGCTTAGGCTAACTGCAAGCCCCCTTCTTTAGACGTGGGGTTGTTGACGAAAAACGGTCTTACAATAAACGTCCCTTCGCAAGATGGTCTTACCGATAATAGAAAATTTATCATAAGCGCCCTTTACACTTGGTGGGCTGAAGAAGGTCTTAAGCTCATCAAAGAATCCTACGGCTACAGTTTTACCGACGGCGACGCTACAGTAAGAGAAATTACACTTAAATTTTTCAATGACGAAGAAAGTCCTCTGTCTGCAACAGAATGGCATGTAGACGGCAACGGCAACACTACGTCGCTTTCTCTTAATATCAATATGGCGTACTTTTACGGTATGGATGCTTCCAATCCAAACGGTGTAGCGCAGGGAACGAGTTACTTTCTTGATCGCACCATTGCACACGAACTTACACATGCGCTCATGGCGGCAAAAGTCTATCATTACGACGAAATGCCCTGCTTTATCAAAGAAGGCGTTGCAGAGGCAGTTCACGGCATTGACGACGAAAAACGCGGGTTCTTCAGTCAATTTCAAAATCAGACGACCGATGCATTTGCTGATAATCTTTCTTCTTGGCTTAATGTAGATAAAAAAGAAAACGCCACCAGCGAAGAATATGTTGCCGGTTACATTTTCTTTCGCTATCTCAATAAGCAAGGCGAATATTATCAGCGCCCCGTTGTCGCAGGAAATGACTATCCTCAAGCTTTTTATGCCGAGCAGGAAAGTTCAAACTACTACATGCTTGGCGGCAATGACACTTTGTGGGCTCACGCCAATAATCTTTTGGAAGACGGCGGCAACGGCGACGACTATTTCTATAATGCCGAAGGTCATTCTAATCTTACTGTTGTAGGCGGTGCAGGTAATGATTCCGTTTTCAACCACAGCAACGGCGTCATAGTTTACGGCGAAGACGGCAACGAATATATCAGCAATTTCAGCGCCAACGTAACTATGAGCGGCGGCAACGGCGACGATGAAATTTTCAACAATCGTGAATACTGCAACAACGTTGTTATGGAAGGCGGCGCAGGCAATGATTATATCGTAAATTCTGCCTCCAATGTAACAATTTCAGGCGGCACGGGCAACGACCAAATTTATTTTCGCTACAAAGGCTCCAACCTGTTCCAATACAATGTCGGCGACGGTTACGACACGGTTTACGGACTTTCTAACGGCGACACGGTACAAGTTACCGGCGCGAACTACTACACGACCACTCAAGATAACAATGTCTTTTTGCACGTGAATGACGAAACCGTTTTGCTTAACGGTGCGGCAGATCAATCTTTGTACTTCACTAACGCTTAAAAATTTAGTCTTAAAAATCTGCGCGGTAAAAAATTTTTAACCTAACTCTGAAAATTCACGTTGACGCTGATTAAAGCGTAAAAATTTTTTATAGCCGAAACTTTTCACGTAAGCTATCGCCTCGTCACAAAATTTTCCGCAGTCTTCAGGCTGATGCGCGTCTGAACTTATGATTATCGGTAAATCGTACGCGGCGGCAACTTTCATAAAATCTGCGTACGGCGAAATTTCTTCAACCGGATATCGGTATTTCGTGCCGGTGTTTACGTCGACTGCGAGATTATATTTTTTCATCGCGGCGGCAACGCGTTCAAGATATTCCGTCACGTCAAAATTTGGAAAGTGTTTGAAAAGGCGAATGTTGAAAGGGTGACCGATAACGTCATAAATCTGCGCGGCTGCAAGGCGTTCAACTTCTGCCGTGTACATTTCGTAAATGTCGCGTAAATTATGATTATCCCATTCGGCTTTAATCTTCGAGGCGTCATAACCCCATCCGTTCAAAAAATGTACCGAGCCGATTATATAATCAAAATTCCAATCGTCTAAAATTTTTTTCACTGCCGTTTGATTTCGGAAATTGCAAACTTCAATTCCGATTTTGACGGCGTGATTTTTTTTCAGCTCCGCCATGAAGTTAAAATAATCTTTCAGCGTATGTTTAAATTTATTTGTCTTAAGCCAAACTTTTTGAAAAGCTCCTACCGGCGAATCGTCCAAAATTAAATCGTCGTAGTACAAACTTTCAAATTCGGGAAATGTATGTGAATGCTCCGTGATACCTATTTCAGAAAGTCCGCGCAGTTTTGCCGCGTCAAAAAATTTTTCTACCCAATCAAATTTATAATCGCCGTACTCAAAGTGCATGTGATAATCTGCTTTCAAAAATTTCACCTCTACAAAATAGTTTTAAAGATTATATCAAAAATTTTTTATGCCGCAATATTAGGATTTAGCTGTTAGGTTTTAGCTGTTAGCTTTTAGCTGGTAGCTGTTAGCTATTAGCTACTTCCTAATCCCTACCCTCTACCCTCTACCCCCTACCTCCTAATCCCTAATCCCTAATCCCTGTTCCCTAATCCCTAAAACTTTGCTATAATGATAAAAAATTAAAATTTAGTGGAGGCTAATTTAATGTCGAGACTTTTTGGAACGGACGGCGTACGCGGTGAAGCAAACACCGAACTTAAACCGGAATTGGCGTACAGATTGGGACGCGCCGCCGCATTGTATTTCGGAAAACGTTTTGAAGATAAACCAAAAATTTTAATCGGACGCGACACGCGCATTTCCGGCGAAATGTTGGAAGCGGCGCTTATTACCGGCATTTGCTCTGCAGGCGGTCACGCAATTTCAGTCGGCGTCATTCCCACGCCCGGCGTTGCGTACCTTGTAAAAAAAATTCATGCCGTCGCCGGTATCGTTATCAGCGCGTCGCATAATCCCTTTTATGACAACGGGATAAAATTTTTCGGCGGCAACGGCTACAAACTTCCCGACGCCGTAGAGGATGAAATCGCCGATATCGTTTACAAAATTGAAACTGACGACACTTTTGCAAGACCTACCGGCGCTAAAATCGGCGAATTGGAATATCGCAAAGATTTACGCGAAGATTACACGGATTTTGTTATCAGCACGACAAGTGAAAAATTTGACGGGATTAATATCGTTTTGGACTGCGCCAACGGTGCCGCTTATGACATTATGCCGAAAGTTTTAAAACGTCTCGGCGCAGAAGTAATTTTAATGGGCGATAAACCCGACGGCATTAATATCAATGACGAATGCGGTTCAACACATATTGAAAATTTGCGTCTTGAAGTTTTACGCCGCCGCGCAGATATCGGCATTGCTCATGACGGTGACGCCGACAGATGCCTTTGCATTGACGAAAAAGGCAACTTGATTGACGGCGATCACATTTTGATTATGTGCGCAAAGTTGATGATGGACGTGGGAGCACTTGTGAAAAATACCGTTGTCACTACGGTTATGGCGAATATCGGTTTTCGGCAGGCTATTGAAAATTTAAATGGACGCTACGAAGTTACGGCGGTAGGCGACAGGTACGTTTTGGAAAATATGTTACAGCACGGTTACAATCTGGGCGGCGAACAGTCAGGTCACATAATTTTTACCGATTATTCCACGACAGGCGACGGGCTTATTACCGCGTTGCAGGTTTTAACCGCAATGAAAAAATCCGGCAAGTCTGCTTCCGAACTCAACGAAATGATGACGACTTATCCGCAGGTTTTAATCAATGTTCGCGTGAAGGATAAAAAAATTTCGCAGGAGGCGGACGCCGTTAAACGCGCAATTACTGAAGGCATTGAAGAGTTGGGGGACAGCGGCAGGATTTTGGTACGCGCGTCAGGCACTGAACCGCTTGTACGCGTCATGGCGGAAGGTCCCAATAAAGCCCAGCTTGACAGAATCTGTAACAAAATTGCGTCGGAGATTGAAAAAGTTAATGCATAAAGACAAGGCAATAGTTTTAGTAAGTTTCGGTACTGCCGACGACAAAATTTTTACGCGAACCATTGACGCATTGGCAAAAGAAGTTGCCGCCGCATTTCCGACATTTGAATTGCGTTTGGCGTATACGTCGAACTTTATCATAAAAAAATTGGCAACGCGTGGCGTAAAGGTTTTGACTGTTAATGAGCAAATTGAAAATCTGCGCGGCGAAGGTTTTAACGAAATAATTTTATTGCCGACTCATTTTACTGCCGGTGAAGAATTTGACAATAAAATTAAAATCTGCGCGGCTGACGACGTAAAGGTTTTGACGCCGCTTTTTTCGTTGCAATGCAACACGGATTTTGATAAAAAAATTCTTGACGCCGTATTAAAATGTTTTCCCGCGCAGGACGAAGAGCTAATTTTAATCGGTCACGGCTCGCCGCACCGTCATAATCCCGTTTATGAAAATTTTCAGCGTCTTATTGATGAAAGCTACAAAAACCTTCATGTAGGCGTGATTGAGGAGAGTGACACGCCGAATTTTCATGACGTTTTGTCGCGGCTTAAAAATCGTCGCGTTGAAAAGATTTTGCTTGCACCGTTGCTGTTTAACGGCGGCGTACATTTGGAAGAAGATATCGGCGGCGCTGATAAAAATTCGTGGAAGTCACGGCTTACGGCGGCAGGTTACGACGTTAAGGTTTGTGTTGACGGTCTCGGCGCATTTAAAATCTTTCGCGAATTGTATATAGAGAAGGTAGAGGGTAGGGAGTAGAGGGGAGAGGGGAGAGGGGAGAGGATTGTTTTCCTACTACCTACCTCCTACTATCTACCTCCTACCTTCTACCCCCTAACAACTAACATTTAACCGTTTTCATTAAAATCACGATAGGATTTGGAGAAAGGAGCGACTACTGTGGCAAATGCAAATACAAATTTATTATCAATTACGACGGCGAATCGTCAAACCAATTTAAACGCAACCTCACGCACGCAAAATTCCGTAAGCTCGCGAAGTAACAATACAAAAACTTACACAACCTCAACGCGAAAAAGTAAAGGTGACTTCAGCTCCGAATTGGACAAGGCAAACGCGCAGGTTAATCAATCCCAACAGTCCGATGAAGCTCAAGTTGCGGCGGAAAGTGTAGAATCGACGCCGGTTGACGAAATCTCCCACGCCTCTACTCATGGAAAGAGTAATGATAAGCAGGACGCGCCTAAAGATCAAAATCAAAATTTATCAGATGAAGAAAATGTGCAAGCCGTAACTAAAAATGCTACGAAAAATCTTGTAACAGAAATAATTTCTTCTGACAATACGCCGACAATTAACGCCAAAAATCTCATTGAAATTCCGCAGGATATTCCTAAAAATCTTGACGCGGAAATTATTGCTGAAAATATTCCTCAGCAGGTTACAATTCAACCTGCTTTTAATCCTGTTCAAAATGTCAATGCCGAATCAAAGGCAAATATCAGTGACATAAATTTAAATGACGTTCCCGCGCAAAATCTTGACAGCGCCGTTGCAGATGAAAATTTAAACGTTGCAGAAAATTTACCGGCGGCAATGTCCGCTGATATGGCATTTTACTTCACGTCAAGTAATGAAAGCCTTTTGACGGTGAAAGATATTCCCGCCGAAGTCGACACTACAAATTTAATGTCGATTATGCCGCAAGCACGCGATAATAAAGCACAGTCAATGTTGGATTTCTTAAGCGGCAAGACGTGGCAGAGCGTTCAAACTGAAGAAAATGTACCGCAAAATTTAAATCTGCAAAATCTCTTCGCGCAGTCAGACCAAGCGTCAACCGTTCAGCCGGTACAAATTCAGCCTCAATATCAGCCGCGCGTTATTGATATTCAATCTGCCGTACAGCCTACTTTGCAATCCCGGCTCGCGTTGACGAATCAAGCAACATTGCAGGTACAAGCGCCGACATATCAACCCGTCATGATGACGAATCAGCCTACTTTGCAAGCACAAGCTGACATTCAACCCGTCATAACCAATTCAGCACAGATACAAATTCAATCTGACATTCAACCTGTCATAACCAATTCAGCACCGGTACAAACTCAAATTCAAAATGACTTTCAACCTGTCATAACCAATTCAGCACCGGTACAAACTCAAATTCAAAATGATTTTCAGCCTGTTATGACGAATACCGC
>CAJOKY010000147.1 GCA_905235425.1 uncultured Selenomonadaceae bacterium | reverse complement strand
CCTGCTCCCTAATCCCTAACAGAGGGTAGGAGGTAGAGGGTAGAAAAAACTAATCCCTGCTCCCTAATCCCTAACAGAGGGTAGGAGGTAGAGGGTAGAGGGTAGAAAACCTACAATCTACAATCTACTCTCTACAATCTACTCCCTACTCCCTACTCCCTAATCCCTAACAGAGGGTAGGAGGTAGAGGGTAGAAAAAACTAATCCCTGCTCCCTAATCCCTAACACCTAGCTTAACTATGAACATAAGAGAAAATGAGCGTCTTGATGATTTAATGATGTCAGGACGAAAAATTATTCAAAATGATAAAGAATTTTGTTTCGCGACAGATTCGGTTTTAATCGCGCACTTTCCAAAATTTAAACGCAACTTTAAAGTTTTGGATTTAGGCACGGGTACCGGCGTAATACCGCTTTTAACGGCTGATGAAGTCGATAAATATTTTGCCATTGAACTAAATCACGACGCGGCAGAATTGGCAAAGCGCAACGTCGAATTAAATAATCTGTCTGAAAAAATTTCTGTCACGGAGGGCGATTATCGCCATATCCGCGATTTTTTTTCTGCTGAAAGTTTTGACCTTGTCATTGCCAATCCGCCGTACTATCCAATAAAAGCCGGTGAAGTCAATAAATTAATCGGCGTGGCAAAGGCAAGACACGAATTTACCGCGACGCTTGAAGATGTCGTGACAGCTGCGCGGTTTGTCTTAAAATATCACGGCAGTTTTTGTATGATTCACTCGGCAACGCGGCTTTGTGAAATTATCGACGCCTTGCACCGTCACCAATTTGAACCTAAACGCCTGCAGATGATTTATCCCAAAAAAAATCGCGACGCCAACCTGGTAATGATTGACGCGATTGTAGGCGGTCATGCCGGCAGTTTAAAAATTTTGCCGCCGCTTGTAATTCACGAAGACGACGGTTCTTATACAGCTGATGTGAAAAAAATTTACGGCTTGGAGGATTGAAGTATGCTTACTATTGACGACATTAAAAAGACGATTAAAAGTATTGCACAAGAATACAAATTGACGAAAGTAACGCTTTTCGGTTCACGTGCACGAGGAAATTTTCGTGAAGACAGCGACGTTGATTTACTTGTAGAATTTACTACAGAATCGGTTTCGCTGTTGAGAATAATTTCATTAAAACATCGCCTTGAAGATGCTTGGAATTTGAAAGTTGACGTGATTCACGCGCCTATTCCCAAAGAAGCTATGATTATTATTGAAAAGGAGATTGAAATTTATGCAGCGTAGAGACAGAATAACGCTGGAAAAAATTATACGTAACATGAATATAGCCGGTGAATTTTTGGCAGAACCTTCAATGGAAGATTTTTTAAAAAGCGAACTTTTACAACGCGCCACCGGTATGACGGTAATACAAGTAGGTGAACTTGTAAAAAATTTAACCCATGAATTTCGTGCGGCGAATCCTCAAGTTAATTGGCGAGACCTTGCAGGATTTAGAGACGTTGCCGCTCACAGATACGAAACAATAAGAATGGATGACCTTTATAAGGCTGTAAAAGAAGAATTTCCGCAGATAAAATTTCAAATTGAACAAATTCTTACCGGTGAAGATGATGAATATTAATGGAAACAGGTATTTTATATTTATGCGCGACGCCGATAGGCAATCTTGACGATATGACTTTCCGCGCAGTGAAAATTTTAAAAGAAGTTGACGTAATCGCGGCGGAGGATACACGGCATACGCGAAAACTTTTGACGCACTTCGACATACATACGCCGCTTGTACGCTACGACGAATTTTCAAAAGTACAATCCGGTGAAAAAATTTTAGCGCTCCTGCGCGAAGGTAAAAATATTGCTTGCGTAAGTGACGCGGGACTACCGGCAATTTCAGATCCCGGCGCAGATTTGGTAAAGCTTGCAGTAGGATCCGGCATTACCGTTTGCCCTATACCCGGCGCAAATGCCGCACTTAGCGCGTTAATCTGCTCGGCTCTTGACACTACAAAATTTACTTTCGCGGGATTTTTACCTAAAACTGCCAAAAATCGCCGCGACATTTTAACGGAACTTTCAACACGTACCGAAACGCTGATTTTTTATGAAGCGCCGCACCGGTTGAAAAAGACTTTAACTGAAATGCTTGAGGTGTTTGGTAACCGTCCTGCCGTACTTGCTCGCGAATTAACTAAGGTGCATGAAGAATTTCTGCGCGGCAATCTTGCCGACCTTGCCGAAAATTTAAATGAAACTTTAGGCGAATACGTCATAATTGTTGACGGCAAAAAAAATTTCGACGAGTCAGAGACTGCCGAAATTTCAACTGAAAATTTTATTGACGCCTACAAAAAATTTATCGCGCAGGGTATTGACAAAAAGACCGCCATTCGTGAAGTGGCGAAAAAATTTAACCTGAGCCGCCGCGAAGTTTATAACGCCGTTATCGACATTTGAATTTTGATAGACAAAATTTTTAGTCACTGATATAATTTTTCAAAAAGTTTATGAACTAAATGGAGAATTATGGACGATAAAACTTGGAACAGCCGATTGGAAAGGCGTAGACAAAGGCGGCGTACCGAACGGGCAATTTTATTGCTATTGGTGCTGGTGATAATAAGCGGCGTCATTTGGTATGTTACAAGCTACACAAAAACGCCTAATTATGCAATGGACGAAGCAATTACCGCGTTGCATTCAGACGACGCGACGGCTTTTAAAAATCACGTTGACTTTAGCGCCGTCACGCTGAAAGGTTACGACGATTTAACCGTTGACATGTTCAAATACGATGAGCAACTTTCCGAGCATGACAGATCGCTTTTTGAAAATTTTTATGTATTGATTCGCGCGCAGATGTGTCAAGGCGCGGTTAAAGTCATAAATACGCGGCTTGATACCGGAAAATGGACTTTGCCGGAAGAAATGCTTAAAGGTCGGCAACTCGGCATTGATTTTGATTTATTGCTTGAACGCAGTATGATTCGCCATACTTCCATTGTCGGCGTTGAAAACGTGGATAATTTGGGCGACACTGCGACGGCGGACATTAATGTTATCGAAGACTACACGCAAACGCCGTTTACTTTGAAAGTCACGTTAAAAAATTTCGGCGGCGGCATAAGCATAGGCGGCACGTCTTTTGAGATTGGTGGTACAACTTTCAAACTGCCCGGCATAAATTTTAAACTTGGCGAAAATGAATGGAAAGTCGTAAGCGTTGAAAATTATCGTGAATATTTGGACACGGTATCACCGTCGCTGAAAAATCAGATTGAAAGTTACATTGACGCGACTAATGATATTGTTGAACGCTACAATTATGATTTTCTTGACGAACAGGCGACGTTTATTTCTCTGCAAAAAACTTCAACCGGCATTGTGTCTGAAGAGCGCCGAAAAGAAATTGCCGATTACATTACTCAAACGATAATTCCGACGTTGAGTCAAAGGCAGGACGATCTTAATAAAATTCCCGTACCGAAAGCTGCCGAATACTTGGCGAATCTGCGTAAAGAATCAACCGCCGTAACAATTCAAGCGTGGCAATTTTATTCAGGCGGACTTTTGGAAAATGATTCTGCCGCGTTTGATACTGCTGAAAGTCTTCATAAGCAGGAGCTTGCATTGGATCAGCGCATTGAAGAGCTTATTCACAATTCCGCCGTTGCACGTGAACGCCCCGCCTTGCCGTAGGAATGAAGAATTAAGAATTAAGAATGTAGAATTATGAATTAAAAGCAGGATAATAAATTTTTTAATAGAATAAAACCTTCAATGTTTTTTTGGAAAAAAAGTTGGAGGTTATTTTTTTATGAAGGAATACGCAAGCGAATCTATCAGAAATGTTGCGGTAGTCGGACACGGTAAAACGGGTAAGACAAGTATTCTTGACGCCTGCATTTTCAACAGCGGCGCGGCAAAACGTCTCGGCAAAGTCGATGACGGCACCAGTCTTCTTGATTACGAGGCAGAAGAAACAAAACGTAAAATGACCATAAGCGACGCGCTTGCCGTCACGGAATGGAAAAATCACAAAATTAATTTTATCGATACGCCCGGCTATCCCGATTTTGTTGCAGAAGTTCAAGGCGCACTTGCCGCCGCTGATGCCGCATTGATAATCGTTGCCGCAAACGCCGGCGTTGAAGTCGAAACAAAAAAAGCATGGGCGCTTGCCGAAAGTCTCAACCTGCCCCGCGCATTTTTCATTAACAAAATGGATCGCGAACATGCAGATTTTCACAAGGCTTTGAATGAACTGCGCGAGAAATTCGGCAACAGCGTTGTACCGGTGCAAGTTCCAATCGGCAAGGAAAGTTCTTTCAAAGGCGTTATCGATTTAATCACTACCTACGCGAAACTTGGCGAAACTATCAAGCAGGATATTCCCGCCGACATTGAAGACGAAGTCGAAGAAGCGCGTATGGAAATGTTGGATATCGTCGCCGAATTCAACGATGAACTTATGGAAAAATATTTGGAAGGCGACACCGATAACCTTGACGAAAAGGAAATTTCCGAAGCTCTTGCAGAAGGTATACGCCAAGCAAAAGTTTTCCCCGTATTTGTAGGCTCCGGTCTTCAAAATGTCGGCATTGACAAACTTTTAAACAGCGTTGTAGAATACATGCCTACACCTAATCGCAAAGCTTATGTCGGCGTCAATCCCAACAATGATGAGCCTGTTGAACGCAAGATTAATGACGCTTTCAGCGCGCAGATTTTCAAGACAATGGTTGACCCGTTTGTAGGGCGTATGTCGTATATCAGAGTTTTCACCGGCGATATGAAAGGTGACGCGACGTACCAACTTTACGGCGACGGTTACGACGGGCAGGAAAGAATCAGCGGCATTTTCACCATGCAAGGCAAAAAGCAAATTCCTATGGATATTGCTCATGCCGGTGATATCGTCGTTACATCTAAACTTTCTGCCGCCAAAACTTGTGACACTCTTTGTGAAAAGTCTGCGCCGATTAAATATCCGCGTGTAAATTATCCCGAGCCTATGCTTGCAATGTATGTCACTTCAATCAAGAAGGGCGAAGAAGATAAAGTTATCACGGCTATAAGACGTCAGCAAGACGAAGACCCGACAATTAAGCTTGTCAAGAATCAAGAGACAAGGCAAACTATTTTGTACGGCGTCGGTGAATTGCATCTTGATATTTTGAGTGATAAAATTCAGCGTAAATTCGGCGTACAAATGGCGTTCGGCGAACCGCGCGTAGCTTATCGTGAAACAATTCGTGAGAAAGTTGAAGTTCAAGGCAAGCATAAAAAACAATCCGGCGGGCACGGTCAATACGGCGATGTTTGGTTGAGAATTGAACCTAATAAAGATCCCGCACGTACCGGCAACGGCAACGTATTTAAAGAAAGTATTGTCGGCGGCACCGTTCCGCGTCAATATTTCCCTGCTGTTGAAAAAGGTACTAATGAAACTTTGGCGGAAGGCGTTATCGCCGGTTATCCCGTTGTTGACGTTATTGTTGATCTGTACTTCGGCTCATACCACCCCGTTGACTCAAGCGAAGCGGCGTTTAAAACGGCTACGTCCATAGCAATTAAAAAAGGCGTGCTCGCCGCTAAGCCGATTTTGCTTGAACCTATCGACGAAATTTCCGTAATTATCCCCGATGAATATATGGGCGATATTATCGGCAACCTCAATTCAAGACGCGGCAGAGTTCTCGGCACCGATCCTAAGGGCAAAGGAATGACAGAAGTCAAGGCGCTTATTCCCGAATCTGAACTTTACAAGTACGCTACAGATTTGCGTTCGCAGACGCAAGGTCGCGGCTCGTACAGCTTAAAATTCTCCAACTACGCACCGATGCCTGATAAACTTGCCGAAAAGATTATTGAAGAAAACAAGAATAAAGAATAGTAAGTAGTAAGTAGTGAGTAGTCAGTAGGCTAACAGCTAATAGCTAACAGCTAATCGCTAACAGCTAAAAGCTAATCGCGGTTGTAGCTCAGCAGGATAGAGCAACTGCCTCCTAAGCAGTAGGTCGCGCGTTCGAATC
>CAJOKY010000146.1 GCA_905235425.1 uncultured Selenomonadaceae bacterium | reverse complement strand
GTCCAAATTATTTTCCTCAAGCGCCTTGCCAAGTTTTTCAAAGCTATCGTTGGACAATCCCATAGAAATCATACGGAAATAAAACTTCTGATTGTTCATACAGCGAGTAAGTCCTTCCTTAGTGTCAACTCCAAATTCATTAAGTTTTTCAAGTGTAAGCATAAAAATTTCCTCCATAATTAAAATAACGAAATTATTTTATATGATTCTGCTACATTTTAAAAAATCCTGCCGAAAAGTTAAAGGTGATATTGTGACAGTAAACGAAATTTTTTCAGCGCCGATATTTTTAGCGCCAATGGCAGGCGTAACAGATTCGGCATTTCGCTCAATCGTACGCGAAGTTACAAAAAATCTACTCCCTGCTCCCTACTCCCTGCTCCCTAATTTAATGTTCGCGGAAATGGTAAGTTGCAACGGCATACACTATCGCAACGAAAAAACGCTGGCAATGTTGCAGACACTTGAAGAAGAAAGACCGATAGCAATTCAGCTTTTCGGTTCAGATCCGACAATCTGCGCGGAAGGTGCAAAGTTTGTAGAGGAGTTGGGTACGTCGGCGGTTATAGATTTTAATTTGGGCTGTCCCGCACCTAAAATCGTAAAAAACGGCGAAGGCTCGGCGCTTATGAAAAATCCAAAATTGGTAGGAGAAATTTTTTCAGCGGTACGTAAAGCTACGACGTTACCTTTAAGCGCGAAAATTCGTTTGGGTTTTGACGACGAGCATTTAAACGCCGTAGAAATTGCAAAGGTGCTTGAATCGTGCGGCGTCGATTTTATAGCGGTGCATGGCAGGACGCGACAACAGTTTTATTCCGGCGTCGCGAATTGGGAAGAAATTGCGAAGGTTAAAGCCGCTGTAAAAATTCCGGTCATTGCAAACGGTGACGTGAAAGATTTTGATTCGCTTGATAAAATTCTTGCCGTTACGCACGCTGACGGCGTCATGGTGGGGCGTGCCGCGCAGGGTAACCCCTTTATCATAGGCAGGCTTTTAAACTACCTTAAAACCGGCAAAAAAAATTCCCCTCCGCCTGTTGCCGAAAGGGTTGAGGTTATGCGCCGACATTTTGAAAAATTAATTTCGTGCAAGGGTGAAGGCGTTGCAATTCGTGAAATGCGCAGTCACGCCGCGTGGTATACGAAGGGATTAAAAGGCGGTGCCGAGCTTAGAAATAAATTTAATCGTGCCGCGTCTGTCGACGAATTTAACGAAATTTTTTCAAATGACTTTGCGGACTGTTAAAATTTTTTACTCTACCGAAGTTGTAATTTCATCGCCTTGTACGGTGAACGTCACCATTTGCGAAAGTGCGCTGTCTTCTGTCGGTGAAACAAATTCAAAGCAGTAACCAAAAATTCCGTCGCCGGTCTCTTCGTCTTTAAATTCAGGATTGGCGCTTGAAATTGTGAACGTATCCACGTCAATAGACATTAAATCGTCGTCGTCGCTGGACATTAATTTGGCGTAATGAATAGTAGTAATTTCGTCGCCGGCTTTTAATTTAATCAAGTTACGATCTGCCATACCGTTATTGTCAATGCCCTTGCGTGCGCCGAGAATATGGTATTTTTCATCTTTGTAGGTGTAAACCACTTGCAAATTGCATTCGACGCCGTTTAACTTAATCGGCACATTGTAAAGGATATAATCGTCATCTTCCGCGACAACTTCCATAAAAACTAAATGACCGTCCAGCGTCGGCCATATGGCTTGGAAGTTGTCTTTAAAAATACCCGTGTCCCAATCCGCAACTATATTCGAGTCACTGCCAAGATAAAGGATAATGTCATCTTCCACGCTGATATAAATCAGTTGACAGTGGACGCTTGTCAAAAGATCCATTTGCTCTTCGGTCAGCTTTACAAAGGCGTTGCCTTCCTTGTCAATGTCAACCGGCAAATCTTCAAGACTTGTAACGGAAAAATTATCAATGCGCTGTGCAGGAACATTTTGAGAAAGTTGCGCACCAGGTACGGTTTCTTCAATTACGGCAGGTTGAGAAGTTTCCGGCGTGGATTGGGCTAAACTTTCGCCAGCCTGCGCGAGAGTTTTTTCAAAACTTCCATCGTCAATAACTCTTGCGGCTTCGTCGGGCAATTCGCCGTAAATCAAGTAATAATACAATACTTTTTGTGTGAAAGGTGCGGCGTCGAGGTTAAGATAACCGATAAGCGAATCTTCGCCGCCGTCGTAGGAGTAAAAGCCGGAAAGACCGTTACCTTTACTGCGGTAATCGCCGTGAACTTTGTAGACAACCGCGTCATCAATCGCGGCGATTAAATTTTGACATGTTGAAGGCAAAATTTTTTGTGACTGTTTAGCAAGGTCGGCAAGGTCAACCATATTGAAATAGCCGCTTTGACGAGTGTTGCCGCCGTAATTTTCAGCGCGTTGTGCGCCGCGTCCGTAGGTTGAGAAAAAGCCTCTAACATCATGCCGAGCATTTTTTACCGCCTCAAGTCCGAAATATTCATATGCGATATTAAGGCGCGGGATTTTTGACATATCAATAACTGAAAGCGTTGCCGCGTCTTCTGTACCATATTCGTCGCAACCTTTCATAAAACTATCACAGATTGACTTACCGAGTGCCGCTCCGCCTATCGCAGGATTATTGGCAAGCGTACCTACCCAGCCGGTGTAATTCCAGCCGTTGCCTGGTTCAACTTCTTCAGACGCTACCATATATTTGCAGAAACCGTAAATAGACGCCGCAGTATCGTAAGTTGCCATTAAGCATGCGTCAAAACCGATTATCTCAAAAGGCGGTTTTTCAGTATCAGCTTGATAGACAGATTGAAAAGCTTGCGTCAAGTCATTCAAGCTTAAAGAATTTCCCGTGCGTTCATCTGAACAAATGCCGTAAACACTGCCGCCGCCGTGATCCCAAAATACAAAGACGCGGTGATCTGCTTGAAAATTATCCTTGCCGTAACGCAGGAAGTCAACCAGCGTACTTTGTGAACCCATATCGGCATCGGGCAATTCCTGCAAAATTTTTAAATCTTCATTGTCATAAAGCAAGCGCGTAATTTGTCCGTTGGGTATAACTTCGTTTTGCCATTCGGCAGTGCCGCCGGTTTGAATCAGCACTTTTACATTTGGCGGTAAATTTACTTCAACCAATTCAGAAATGTCAAGAGTTGCCGCGCCGTTGCCGCTCTCTAAATCCGTACCGCAAAGATACCAGTATACAATCCATGTATCATTTTTATTGTATTCGTCAGCAAAACTTACGGTAGATTTAGTAGTTGACTTATTTGAAGTGTTAGCGGGAGTGCTTGAACTTTGTTCGCCGCCCGAATCAGAACAGGCGCTTGAAAGTAAAAGCGTCACTAACATTGCTACGGTTAAGCCGATTCGCCCAAAATATTTTAACATAGTAGTCACCTCGTTTAGGTGTTAGCCGGTAGCCGGTATTTTACTCACTACTTACTACTCACTACTTACTCTTACGTTTAAGTGAAACTACAATGTGGCGACCGGGTTCATTGCCGTAACTGTGCGTTTCCACGCGTTTATGATCTTGCAACGCCGTATGAATAATTAAGCGTTCGTGACGGCTCATCGGTTCAAGTTTGACTTCCTTGCGAGTACGTACAACACGATCCGCCGCGCTTTTAGCCATTTTCTTTAAAATAATTTCGCGGCGTTCGCGATAATCGCCTACATTAAGAATAAAGCGCACCTTGTCTTCAGAGTCTTTATTAGCGGCAAGATTTGTCAAGTACTGCAAGGCGTCTAAATTCTGCCCGTGCTTGCCGATAAGTGCGGCGGATTTTTTTTCTGTCAAATTTAAAATAACGTTTTCATCAACTTCACTGACATCAATTTTTATTTCGACATTCATTGCGGCGAAAACGTCAAACAAAAACTTTTGTGCACGTTCAATAACTTCTGCGCGATCAAAAGTTACAACATTTTCTGCTGATTCGGCGTCATCTGTAGCGGCAGGTGTTACCACTTCTGATTCGGCGTCAAGTTTAGGTACGTCGTCAACTGTAGTTTCAGTGTCAACGGGTTCATCGTCAACCGTCGGCAAAGTGTCAAGACTCGGTACCACCCTGAAATTAATAGTGGTAGGATTTTCGCCTGTAATTTCGGCTTTGGGAACTTCCTTTAACGTGACTCTTATCCGCGCAGGTTTATTGCCGAAAAAGCCCAAAATACCTTTAGACGGTTTCTCCAAAACTTCCATTTCGACATCTTCTTCTTTGACGCCGAGTTCAGACAGCGCGGCTTGAAATGCTTCTTCTACGGTTTTACCCGTCTTTTCAATAATAGTCGCCATTAATAACATCACCCTTTTCAAATCAATATAAATACGATTATCGCGGTTATTTGTCTGCATGTTATATCAAGAAAAATCATATTTTCTTAGAAAGTACGGATATTTTTTCAAAAACTCCTGCAGGTACGGCAAGTTGATATTTGAAATGTCGTAAGGATAAAATTGAGATTCGGGAATATTTTTTCTCCCGTAAATATCCTTGCCGGTTTTCATACACTCTTTTACATAATTTTTATCTGACAAATTTTTATTATATCTAATAAATTCATCGCCTTCCACGATAGATTTTATTTTAGTTATAACTTTATCTACGCCGCCCATGTACGAAAAGTGCCATCCGCCATTTGGAATGTATGGAAAAGCATCCTTTAAATTCCTCATCTCTTGCGGTGTTGTAAGATTTTTTCTTTTGGCAAGAACTGTACCCGTCCAACCGCCTTTGGATATCCAATCGAAATAATAGTAGTGAAAAGTTTGTTGCAGAGTTATAGGATAATATTTCAGCAATTCAGCGGCAGGAACTAAAATTTGGCAAGGCACTCTCAACATACGTCCGTCGGCAAGGGGAGGGGGTACAGGACAATTACTTATTACCGGCGTTTGATTTTTTTCAATGCGCTGAAGAATATCCGGCGCGGGAATTTCGTCTAAATCTGAAATGAAAATTAAATCGTCCGGCGCGGCGTCACTTAAACCGTACATTATGCCGTTGCGTTGACCGTTTTCAATCTGCCAATCGCCGACGCCTTTGTAGTCTACGTTTACTTTCAGCGGTATGTGGCGAATTTTCGGCAGGAATTCTTTAAATTCTTCCATACGCTCGGCGAAGTAAAAAGGCTTAGGTTGATTAGTATGATTAATGTCAGCCTCGACAAGTACGAAGTAGTCTACCATATCCCATAGCGACTTAAGGCGCAATTCCAAAAGTTCAAATTCGTTGTAGAAAGTAAAGCAATCGTAAACCTTCACGTTTCAAACTCCTTTAATAATTTCTGATAACCTGCAACATGTTCCATTCAATCGGCGTTTCATAGCGGTTAGCGATGCCGCTGTAGTTTTCATTAGAAAAACGCATAACATCTCTTTCCGAATCGTACCAAAATCTGTATTGGCTTAAACGCTCATTTCCATCCTGCGTATACATTTTTAAAGTGACATAGCTTGTTCCGTTGTAGTTACGCCTTATTGTTTCCGTCATAACGTAGCAATCCCAGCCGGTAGCAGGTGAAGTGCCTACGTAAACATCTTCAGCCTCTGCCTTGTCGATATTTGCAAAGGTTACGGCTAAACCGACGATTAAAAACAAAAACATCTTCTTCAACATAACAAATACCTCTCTATTTAAAAAAATCGACGGTCAAGAATACCTTGTCTCTCAACCGCCGACCGTAGAAAAATTTTTACATTGTAAGACGAGTCAGCATTTCTTTATAAGCCTCTTCTACACCGCCCATATCGTGACGGAAACGGTCTTTGTCCAATTTTTCATGCGTAGCCATATCCCAGAAACGGCAGTTATCCGGCGAAATTTCATCAGCCAAAACAATTTTGTCATTTTCGTCGCGTCCAAATTCCAGTTTGAAGTCTATCAAGTCAATGTTTTTGGAGCGCAGATTATTTTTCAAAATGGTGTTGACGCAAAAAGCAATGTGTTCAATTTCATCAAGCTCATGCACGCGTGCAATGTCAACAGCCATAATGTGGTAGCGGTTAAGCATAGGGTCGCCGAGTTCAT
>CAJOKY010000145.1 GCA_905235425.1 uncultured Selenomonadaceae bacterium | reverse complement strand
GATTGATTATTATAACACGCACGAGCCAACGGAAATTGATACAACAAAAATTACTTGGATTTTTGATACTGTTCAAGATAAAATTCACGGTCTTAGATACAAATTTGAAGACACAAAAATTGTTGAATCAATGTATCGACCTTTTTGTAAGTCATATCTTTATTATGACGCATATTTAATTCAACGTGTTTATCAAATGGGTAAAAGCTTTCCGACTGGCAACGAAGAAAATTTGTTAATCTGCGTGAGTGGCATTGGCGGTGAAAAAGAATTGTCAGTGTTTATTACGAATAAGATTATTGACGTAAACGCTTTACATTCGGGGACGCAATGTTTTCCGCTGAATTGGTATTCGTATGTTCCCAGAATGAATTTATTTGACGAAGAAGAATATGTGCGACACGACGGCATTACAGATTTTATTTGGCGGCAGGCGAAATTGTTTTACGGCGACGCTGTGACGAAGGAAGATATTTTTTATTATGTCTATGGATTCTTGCACTTGCCGAGTTATCGCGAAAAATTTAGCGCCGAGCTTAAAAAATCATTACCGCGAATATTTTTGGTTGACGACGCCGAAAAGTTTTTGGCGTTGATGAGAGCCGGAATGAAACTCTCTAGACTGCATTTGAACTACGAAAAATTTCCAAAGCTAAAATGCGTTGAAGTTATCGGCGAAGAGTCGGGCAATTATAGCGTAAAAAAAATGCGTCTGTCGCAAGACAAGACAACTTTAATTTATAACGAATACATTACGGTGAAAAATATTCCGCCACGCAGTTTTGATTATGTGGTTAATGGCAGAAGTCCGCTTGAATGGATAATTGACCGCTACCAAGTCAAAGTTGATTCGGCGAGCGGCATTGAAAATAATCCGAATGATTGGTGTGCCGAACATAATCAGCCCGATTACATTTTGAAATTAATCTTGAGTTCGATAACAGTCAGTATGAAGACGCTAGACATTGTGGAAAATTTGCCGACGGTTGATTAAGCACTTTGCCACTCTTTAGAAACACTGTTGTATCTCCAACGAGAACCGTCACCAAGTTGAAAAATTGAATTTGGGGTTGAATTATTTTTGCCCTGAACATCAATTTGTGAACCATCGTTAAGAGTAATCAGTATATTTTTACTCGAAATGCCCAGACCAAAATATTCCAAAATATCACTTACTTGCACATCATACAAGTTGATGACATCGTTACTGTCGACATTAGTAATAACATCCTTTCCGTTACCATTGCCAAACCAAAACATTTCACTGCCACTTCCGCCAACGAGGGTATCATTGCCACCGATACCGCCCCATAAACTGGAATTTCCCATACCCCCTGTTATTGAATTGTTCATAGCGTTACCTACCAGAGTATGGGTTCCACTGGATATAGCTGCACTAAGGTCTTTTATACCATCAAAAATTTTTCCTTGAGAGCCATCGAGCCAAATATTACAGCCTGAATTAACAGGAACATAAATTCCACCTGAATTGTTGTTGCTAAAATAGTAATCTACGTCATTATCATATGCAAGAATATTATTATATTGACCGGAAGAATCTGCAATAGCCGCGCGAAAAACATTATATCCGTCAACGGAATACTGAACCACGTTGCTGTAAGTAAAATCACATGTCATAGTCAACGTGCCACCGCTCCCTGCAAAAGTCATCGTATTACCTGAGCGTTGCATTCCGTTCAAGTTTCCTTGAAGTACAATGACATCTGAAGTTGAATTTTTTCCGGCATTGAAATTTGTAATTTGATCGTTGCCATTTCCATCAAGAAGATACCAGAAAAAGTCTCGTGAACTTCCGCCCGTCATTATATCATTGCCGCCGATACCTCCCCACATTGTGGTTGATCCCGAACCTGCCTTGATAGAAATTGAATGTTCGCTACCGGCTAAAACGTGAACATTTCCATTTTGTGAGCCGTCTATTGCCGTAATTGCGCTGTTGCCCCAAACTTGATTTCCGTTATTAAAATAATCAATGCCTCCGAGCCAAATATTGCCGCTATGCGAGGAATTTAAAATCAATGTTGTACCGTTAATGTCGGTATTTTCAGGGCGACTATTATCCGTCAAGGATATATCTCTGTTGGGATTATTGTCACCACCGCCACCGCTTAACGTATTGGGATCATTTATGTAATCGTTAATCATTGATGTTGATATGCTAGAAATCCCAAGTTCGCTTACCAAATTATTATACGCGCTGATAAAATTAGTATAACTCGAAGAAGTTGCCGTTACACTCTTATCTTTTTTCAAAGTCTTAGCATAATCTTCAAGCGTGATATATTTTTCTGCGATGCTGGACAGTTTTGATTCATCACCTATATTCAAGATGTTGGCGATATAAGATTTAAACTTCGATTTATATTCAGCTTTTGTGATTTCAGTAACCGTTTTAAATTTACTCATATCTTTTTTAAAAGCTTTCCAAAAGGAATCTACATTCCCATCATCGAGAAAACCTTTGAAAATTGACGATACATCTGACGCACATTTTTTCAAGACTAACTTTAATTGTTCACTTTCCAACCGAAGCAGTTTAGTAAAATATTCTTCAAACGCGCTTTTAGCTGAGTTACTGTTCCAATTTACGTAGGTTACCGTAGAATCTTTTGTGTTTGTGACAGTTGCTTGATTAATCGTTCCATTAAAAGGAATTGTAATTTGGTACTTAACGCCGTCGACTTTTATATCAGTCTCAATTGTGTTCACTAATTTTGAGATTATAGCGCCAATTTGCTTTATTACTTTGCCTTCATTTAAATCAGTAATTGTAGATAAATCAGTATATGTAACTGCATTTTTTGCCATTTCTTCAACTATTTTTTGATAAACGGCATCTGGTAAATTGCCTCCGGCACTCGCTTTAAACTTATTCAGAGTATCCGATGTATCCGAAAGTGTATTTGCATATGACGTTATAGCGTTGTCAATAGTCTGCATATAGTTGTCAATTTTGGCGGATAATCCTGATATATCTACGCTTGTACTTGGTCCTGTATATTTATTTTTTACAGTATAATTTCCCTTATAAGGGTCTTCAACGTGAATTGTTTTATCTTTCGCGCCCACAAGTGATATGGTTCCCATACCTACGTAAAAAGTAACGTCTGAATTATTTGTAACTACAGCACTGTTAAGGATACCCGATGTGATTTTGACGGTATCAGCTGAACTGACATTATAAAATAAATCTTTGCCGTCACCAGAAGCATAAACAAGAACGTTAGCATTCCCACCATAAATAGTATCATCACCTGCGCCGCCTTGAAGAGTATTATTGTTCCATCTACCAGAAGAAATGCTTATTACGTCATTTCCTGCGCTTGCATTAACAAATGTCTCGTTGTCATTAACATGAACGGTATCGTTACCTGCGCCGCTATATATGGTTACATCGCGGTAATCACTTTCGGAACCGATGACATCACTAAGGATAGAGTCAATTCCGTCACCTGTTTCAATAACAGCACCAGTTCCGCGATTTTCTATGGTATTGTCACCGCCTGCCACAATAATATCTACATTATAGCCTGAATTATAGATTGAATCATTGTCATTTGTACCTGTAATAACAATATCTGACGTGTAATTTGAAATATTAACGCCTTCTACAAAACGCTGAAGATCAAAAATAGGGATTTGCATTAAAAAACACCTCCATACACAAATGTTCAAATCAGAAATAAAAATTTCACCGTTAAAATTTACCTTAATGTTAGCACGCAATTATGAATAATTCAATACGTATATTTCAAAGACGCCGAAAATTTTACAATAATTCAGAATATAAGGGATTTTTGTTCAAATCCCTTAATGCCACAAAAAGGTAATAAACTAGATTAAGAAAAGCAAAAACATAAGATTTTAAGGGTGTGTCTCTGTGCTAATCTGTTTGAGAAAAAATTTAGAACAAAGCAGGAGGCACAGAATGAAACTTTACATAGCGGAAAAGCCGTCGCTGGCAAGAGCATTAGCCACCGGAATAGGGGACGGCAAAACCTGTGACGGCTACATCAGTCTTAATGGTGGTAAAGAAATAGTGACGTGGTGTTACGGGCATATTCTTGAACAGTTAAATCCTGATGAATATGACGAAAAATATAAAAAGTGGCGTATGGAAGATTTGCCGATAGTGCCAGATATTTGGAAGTTGAAGGTAAAATCGGACACGGCAAAGCAATTCAAAATTATTCGCGACTTGATAGCTAAAGCAACAACGATAGTAAATGCGGGCGATCCTGACCGCGAAGGTCAGCTTTTGGTTGATGAAGTTTTAGATTATGTCGGGAACAAAAAGCCGGTGCAAAGAATTTTGTTGAACGCGCTTGACGAAAAGTCTGTCAAACAATCTCTTGGCAATTTGAGAAATAACGAAGAATTTCAAGGGTTAAAAAATGCGGCATTGGGAAGAAGTCGGGCAGATTGGCTTGTAGGAATGAATTTATCGAGAGCGTATACGATTTTATCGCGTCAAGCAGGTTATGAAACAATTTCAGTAGGCAGAGTGATGACGCCGACAATGGCGTTAGTTGTCCGTCGTGATGAGGAAATTGCAAAATTTAAGCAGGTAACACATTATTCGGTTAAAGTAATTTTTAAAAATGCACTTGGTGAGATACCTACAACTTGGCGGATGTCTGACACAGTGCCGAACTTGGATAGCGAAGGACGACTTTTAGATTTAAAAACCGCAGAAAAATTTCTTGAAAAATTTAATGAAAAGTCGGCTACACAAGGAAAAATTATAAGCGTCGAAGAGAAAAATAAATCCGAACTCCAGAGGTTGCCTTATTCATTGTCAACGTTGCAGATTGAAGGAGGAAAGAAATATGGGTATTCACCGCAAACAGTCCTTGATACAATGCAGTCGCTCTACGAAAAAAAGTTGACGACTTATCCGCGTTCAGATTGTGAATATTTGCCAGAAAATCAATTTGCAGACGTGGCGGAAATCCTCGGACATTTAAAAAGTTTGTCGGATGAAGAATTTTTGGCGATTGTAAAAAATGCGGACACGTCGATTCACAGTCGAACGTGGAATGACAAAAAAATATCAGCGCATCACGCGATAATACCGACGCGAATCAAGGCAGATTTTGAAAATTTGAATGAAGTCGAGAAAAATTTATACTTAATGGTGTCACGGGCATATTTGGCGCAATTTTATCCTATTCACGAATATAAATCGACGAAGGTAATTATTTCTTACGCCGATGAAAAATTTGTAGGGAAAGGCAAAAATGTTACCCAACTCGGTTGGAAAGCGCTTTACAAAAATTTTGAGCGAGAAGAATTGGACGAAACAGAATCAGTTTTGCCGCCGGTTAATGAAGGCGAAACGGTGAAATATGTTTCCGGAAACGTTGTCGAAAAAGTTACAAAGCCGCCGAAAAAATTCACGCCGTCAACGCTGTTACAAGCGATGAAAGAGATTTACAAGTACGTAAAAAATGATACGCTGAAAGCAGAGCTTAAAGAATGTTCGGGAATAGGAACGGAAGCGACACGAGCAGGAATAATCGAAAAACTTCAAACGGCGGGATTTTTGAAATTAGCGGGAAAATTTTTTGAGCCGACAGAAAAATCTAAAATGGCAGTAAAAATTTTGCCGGAGGAACTCATTTATCCTGACACCACCGCAATCTGGGAAAAAACGTTGGAAGAAATAGCGACGGGCAAAGGGAGTTTAGAAAAATTTTATCAAGCGCAACTGAAAGGTTTAAATGAACTTTTAACGAAAGCGAAAAGCATTGAAATAAAGCCGTCGGCAAGTCAAGTTACTTGTCCGAGTTGCGGAAAAGCTATGGTTCGCCGCAAAAGTAAAACGGGATATTTCTGGGGCTGTAGCGGCTATCCCGAATGTAGATGTACGGCGCAAGATATTAAGGGTAAGGCAGATTTTACAAAATCATCGCAAAAATCGAAATGTGCCCATAATGGGCAATGCCATTAACTTAAGCGACACGGTAATTAAAGCTAACTGGATAAATGTAACGGCAATTTCGTTGAAAGAGTCGGTTG
>CAJOKY010000144.1 GCA_905235425.1 uncultured Selenomonadaceae bacterium | reverse complement strand
CCTGCCGCCAAAATTTTTTCGGTTAAAATTTCAGATTTATTTCTTATCTTTTTTAACTTCGGTGTATTCGGCGTCTATTGTACCGTCGTCATCAGCCTTCGTATTGGTATTTGTATTGGAGCTTGACGAATTATCGGAAGTATTTTCATCACCTGCCGAATTTTGATCTGCGTACTGTTGCTGATTGGCGCCGCTCTGATACGCCGCCGAGCTGACTTTATACAGCGCCTGTCTTACGTTTTCTGTCTTCTTTTTAAGCGTTTCAACGTCGGAGCTGTTCAAGTCATTTTTAAGTGACTCAACCGCCGCTTTTACGTCTTTAATCAGCGCGTCATCTACTTTGCCTTCAAAATCCTTGCAAGTCTTTTCAGCTTGGTAAACGGTATGTTCCGCCTCATTTTTCGCATCTGCCGCGTCACGCTGTTTTTTATCATCAGCTTCATGCGCCTGCGCTTCTTTAACCATGCGGTCGATATCTTCTTTACTCATGCCGCTTGACGATTGAATTGTAATTTTCTGTTCGCGTCCCGTGCCTTTATCCTTCGCCGAAACGTTGACAATGCCGTTAGCGTCAATGTCGAAAGTAACTTCAATCTGCGGAACTCCGCGAGGTGCAGGCGGTATATCGGAAAGTACGAACTTGCCGAGCGTCTTATTACCTGCCGCCATTTCACGTTCACCTTGCAGGACGTGAATTTCAACGCTTGACTGATTGTCAGCCGCAGTTGAGAAAACTTGTGATTTTTTCGTAGGAATTGTAGTGTTGCGTTCAATAATCTTTGTGCAGACGCCTCCCAACGTTTCAATGCCCAGTGACAACGGCGTAACGTCGAGTAACAAAACGTCTTTGACTTCACCGGAAAGTACGCCGCCTTGAATTGCCGCGCCGATTGATACGCATTCGTCGGGATTAATGCCTTTGGAAGGTTCTTTACCCAAAATATCACGAATTGCATTTTGTACAGCCGGTATTCTCGTTGAGCCGCCTACCAAAATAATTTTTTGAATATCTGAACCGGAAAGGTCTGCGTCTTTCATTGCAAGGCGCGTCGGTTCCATTGTGCGTTCAACCAAGTCACGTGTCAATTCGTCAAATTTTGCACGCGTCAAAGTCAAATCCAAATGTTTCGGTCCGGATGCATCAGCAGTTATGAAAGGCAGGTTGATATTCGTCGAAGTCATGGAGCTGAGTTCAATCTTCGCCTTTTCAGCCGCCTCAATAAGACGTTGTGCCGCCATTTTATCCTTTGAGAGGTCAACGCCGTTATCGCGTTTAAATTCGGAAACAATCCAGTCCATAACTTTTTTGTCGAAGTCGTCGCCGCCCAAATGCGTGTCGCCGTTAGTCGACTTGACTTCAAAAGTACCTTCACTGCTGATTTCGAGAATTGAAACATCGAAAGTACCGCCGCCCAAGTCGAAAACCAAAACCGTTTCGTCCTTGTCTTTGTCAAGTCCGTAAGCAAGCGCCGCCGCAGTAGGCTCGTTGATTATGCGCAGTACTTCAAGACCGGCTATTTTGCCCGCGTCTTTGGTAGCTTGTCTCTGCGCGTCACTGAAATATGCCGGTACCGTGATAACTGCTTGAGTCACCGTTTCGCCGAGATAAGCTTCAGCGTCCGCCTTAAGCTTTTGAAGTACCATTGCGGAAATTTCCTGCGGCGTGTAGTCTTTGCCGTCAATGGAAACTTTATAACTTTCGCCCATATGGCGCTTGATTGATGAAATTGTTCTGTC
This sequence comes from uncultured Selenomonadaceae bacterium, assembly GCA_905235425.1. Lineage (GTDB taxonomy): Bacteria > Bacillota > Negativicutes > Selenomonadales > Selenomonadaceae > Quinella. The sequence continues at coordinate 4,379 of CAJOKY010000144.1, read as the reverse complement.
GGGATTGGAAACGGCTTGACGTTTTGCAAGCTGACCTACAAGGCGCTGACCGTCTTTAGTAAAACCTACTACAGAAGGAGTTATGCGACTGCCTTCAGGGTTCGTGATAACCGTAGGTTCGCCGCCTTCCAATACGCTTACGACACTGTTTGTGGTTCCTAAATCTATACCAATAACTTTACTCATTATATTCACTCCAATTTAGCTTTTAGCTAATTCTTAATTCTACATTCTTAATTCTTAATTATTTACAACTTGTACCATGCTGGGACGAATCACCTTGCCGCGTGCCATGTAGCCGTTTTGCAATTCGGCGGCAATCATGCCGTCTTCCTTTGTATCGTCTTTAACAGTACCAACCGCTTGATGAAAATTCGGATCAAACATTTTACCCGCCGTTTCAATCGGTTCAAGTCCGTGCTTGCCCATTGCCGCAATAGTTTCCAAGCGAATCATTTTAATTCCCTTACGTAAACTTTCGGCGTTAGATTTATCACTTTCCGCCGCCTCCGACGCTCTGCTGAGATTATCTAAAAGCGGCAGTAAATCTTTCAAAAATGCTTGTTCAATCGTCGCGGCAAGTTCCAATTTCTCTTTCGCAGTACGCTTGCGGAAATTGTCAAAGTCTGCTTGAAGTCTTAACAATCTATCATTTTTCGCGGCAAGTTCACCTTTTAATTTTTCATTTTCCGTAACCAGCCCCAAATCCGGTACCGCGTCTTTTTTTTCTCCATTTAAATTTATATCTTCGGTTTTAGATAAATCTGCGTTGATATCCGCACTGTCACCGTCCTCATTTTCAAGCTTTATTTTCTTGTCTTCCGCCAATTCCTCAACCCCTCTCTTTAATGCGGCTAAAGATTAACACTAATTAGACAAAATGTCAATATCTTTTTTCAAAATGTCAAATTAATTTTCGCCGTAAATTCTGACATGCACGAGAATATGTAAAATAAAGGATTTTCAAACAATCTGCGCGAATAAGGCATTTTTAATGCGCAGGCAGAAAAAATATTTGGAGAGGTGAAAACTTTGTATAAAAAAGTTGATACGAATTTGAATTTTGCAAGCCGCGAAAAAGAAGTTGAAAATTTTTGGCTTGAAAAAAATATCGCACAAAAGGCGATTGATCAGCGCGAAGGTTGCAAGGATTTTACATTTTATGACGGTCCGCCCACTGCTAACGGTCAACCGCATATTGGTCACGTTTTAACCCGCGTCATCAAGGATTTATTTCCGCGCTATCACTCAATGAAGGGCGAAAAAGTTTTACGTAAAGCCGGATGGGATACGCACGGGTTGCCTGTCGAATTGGAAGTTGAAAAGCTTATCGGCATTAACGGCAAGGATCAGATTGAGGCTTACGGCATTGAGCCTTTCATAAAAAAATGCCGCGAATCTGTCTGGAAGTACAAAGGCATGTGGGAAGAATTTTCCGGCGTCGTAGGTTTTTGGGCTGATATGGATAACCCCTATATCACTTATGAAAATGATTATATCGAGTCTGAATGGTGGGCGCTGAAAAAAATTTGGGAAAAAGGTTTACTTTACAAAGGTCATAAAGTTGTACCGTACTGTCCGCGTTGCGGTACGCCGCTTTCCAGTCATGAAGTTTCACTCGGCTACAAGGATTTGAAGGAACGCTCGGCAATGGTTAAATTTAAATCTGCCGACGAGGACGCGTATTATTTGGCATGGACTACTACCCCTTGGACGCTGCCTTCAAACTTGGTTTTGTGCGTCAATCCAAAAGTCGATTATGTCAAAGTTGAAGTCAACGGTACAAAATATATTTTAGCGGCGGCGCTTGTCGATACGGTATTTGCCGACGTTGAAGGCGAAAGAAAAATTTTAGCGACGTACAAAGGCGCGGAGCTTGAATATAAAAAATACGAGCCGCTTTATCCCTTTGCTGACGAAATTGTTAAGAAGAGCGGCAAGCCGGCATTTTTCATAACGTGCGACGATTACGTTACTACAGAAGACGGCACCGGCATTGTACACTGTGCGCCGGCATTTGGTGAAGACGATAACCGCGTTTGCAAAAAGTACGGTACGCCTTTTGTTCAGTTTGTCGACGGCAAAGGCAATATGACTGCTGAAACGTCATGGGCAGGAACTTTTGTAAAGGACGCCGACCCGCTGATTTTGAAAGACCTGCGCGAAAGTGGCAAACTCTTTAAAGCGCCGGTATTTGAACACAGCTACCCGCATTGCTGGCGTTGCGATACTCCGCTGATTTATTACGCGCGTGAGTCATGGTTTATCAAGATGACGGCGGTTAAAGAAAATCTGCTGAAAAATAACGCCACGATAAATTGGTTGCCGCCTACTATCGGTACCGGCAGATTTGGCGATTGGCTTGAACATGTGCAGGATTGGGGAATTTCGCGTAACCGTTATTGGGGTACGCCGCTTAACATTTGGGAATGCTCCTGCGGTCATCAGCACTCAATCGGTTCAATCGAAGAGTTAAAATCTCTTTCTAAAAATTGTCCTGCCGATATCGAATTGCACAGACCGTACATTGACAATGTAACTTTTGATTGTCCGAAATGCGGCGGCGAAATGCACCGCGTTCCTGAAGTTATTGACTGCTGGTTTGACAGCGGCGCAATGCCTTTCGCGCAGTGGCATTATCCATTTGAGAATAAAGAAATTTTTGATGAGCGATATCCCGCCGATTTTATCAGTGAGGCGGTAGATCAAACGCGCGGCTGGTTTTATTCACTGCTTGCAATTTCGACGTTGCTTTTTGATTCTGCGCCGTTTAAAAATTGTATCGTCATGGGTCACGTGCAGGATAAAGACGGTCAAAAAATGTCGAAGTCCAAAGGTAACGCGGTTGATCCTATGGCGGCGTTAAAGCAACACGGCGCTGATGCCATTCGTTGGTATTTTTATGAAAACAGTGTGCCCTGGCTGCCGAAAAGATTTTCAGACGACGCCGTTACCGAAGGTCAACGCAAATTCTTAGGGACGCTGTGGAATACGTACGCCTTCTTTGTGCTGTACGCGAACATTGATGAATTTGACGCTACAAAATATCAGTTGGAATATGATAAGCTTAGCGTCATGGATAAATGGTGTTTGTCACGTCTCAACACTATGGTTAAGACTGTTGACGATTGTTTAGCCGCCTACAAAGTCACGGAAACGGCTAAGGCACTTCAAAATTTTGTTGACGAGCTGTCTAATTGGTACGTCCGCAGAAGCCGCGCGCGTTTTTGGGCTAAGGGTATGGAGCAGGATAAAATCAACGCTTATATGACGCTGTACACCGCGCTTGTGACTTTGGCTAAAGTTGCCGCGCCGCTTGTACCTTTTATCACGGAAAATATTTATCAAAATTTAGTTCGCAGTATTGATGAATCTGCGCGGGAAAGCGTTCACCTTTGCGATTATCCTACTGCTGATGAAAGTTTGATTGACGCCGAGCTTGAAAAGAATATGGCGCTGGTTACTAAAATTGTCGTATTGGGACGCGCCGCGCGTAATGCTGCCAATATCAAAAACCGTCAACCTGTTGCCAAAATGTATGTTAAGGCGACTGAACTGCCGAAATATTTTGTTGAGATTGTCGAAGATGAGCTTAACGTTAAATCTGTCGAATTCCGCGCAGATATGGAAGAGTTTGTTAAATACAACGTCAAGCCGAATTTCCGCGTACTCGGTAAAAAAGTCGGCAAGCTTATGAACGAAGTTAAAGCCGCACTCACTAAGATTAACGGCGCGGCGGCTAAGTCGGCATTGGATAAAAACGGCGAATTTAAATTGGCGTTAAGCGACGGCGAAGTAATTTTGACGACAGAAGACGTAGAAATTGCGATTGAACAGACCGAAGGCTACAACTGCCAAAACGACAATGAAGTTGCAATAGCGCTGTCAACCGTCTTGACGCCGGAGCTTATCGAGGAAGGTTTTGTACGCGAAATTATCAGCAAGGTACAGACAATGCGTCGTGACAGTAAATTTGAGGTTACGGACAGAATTAAAATTTACGCGGCGGGCAATGATAAACTTGCTGAAATTATCAAGCGCAACGCGGCTGAAATTCAAACCGTCACACTGTGTGACGAAATTATTTTTGGCGGCACGGATAATGCTAAGGAATGGGATATTAACGGCGAAAAAATTTCTCTCGGCGTAGAAAAGATTTAACATAATGTGAAAGGAAATTTTTATGATGATTAACGGTAAGCCGCGCATTGTAATTTGGATGGTATCCAATGACGGACGCTTTATCGGCAACGCGGTAAATATTCTTGAAAGACAGTTTAACGGCGTTGATATCGTCGGCGTTACGGCAAATGTACCTATTAACTTGGAAGACAACACCGGTCGGCTTATTCCCTTCATACCGTTAAATGATTTAAATC
>CAJOKY010000143.1 GCA_905235425.1 uncultured Selenomonadaceae bacterium | reverse complement strand
GAAGTGCGGGAGTAAATCGGAGAAGTTACCGAGAGCCGCGATGACTAAAATTCCAAAGAAGAAAATATACATTGCGTGAAAGTAGCTTGCCGGTAATTCTTTGCCTTGCAGTGATTCAGAATCACCGTAGACATATTCTTTATTTGCGGGGTCTTTGATGAACGCTTGAAATTGTTCGTCATTTTCCAAATCCTTACCGCGTCTGTAGCTCCAAAGTGCCGCAAACAATACGCCGAGCCCTGTTGCAGGAATTGATACTGCCAAAATTTGAAGTACGCTGTAATGATAACCTGCCACCGCCATAAAGCCGACGATTGAAACGATAGCGACTGATACCGGCGACGCGCAGATACCCATTTGTGATGCGACGGAAGAAACCGCCATTGGTCTTTCCGGTCTGATATTCTGTTTAATCGCAATATCGTAAATGATAGGGAACATTGTATAAACAACGTGACCCGTGCCGCAAAGCACCGTTAAAAACCAAGTTGTAAGCGGAGCTAAAATCGTAACATGTTTTGGATTATTCCTCAAAAATTTCTCCGCATACTGCAACATAACTGTCAAGCCGCCCGAAGTTTGCAGAAACCCCGCGCAGGTGACAACCGCCAAAATCGTAAGCATTACGTCAATTGGCGGCGAGCCGGGCTTGTAATGAAACAAGAATGTATATACTACAAGTCCAATTCCGCTTATGACAGCAAGCCCTATACCGCCATGTCGTACGCCTACTATGAGACATACCAGCAGAACGATAAAGCCGATAAACATTTCCATAAGCCTTTCTCCCCTTCCAAAATTTTTTTTTGCGTCAAGACTTATAACGCTTTTCATTTGCTATTCTAGATTTAATTTTCATTTCCTTTAACAATGCCTTTATTAAAAATAAAAAAATTTCGACAAAATATTTGCCTTAAAATATTTATATCTTGCAAAACCGTTTAGGTTAAAGTAAAATACAATTTCCATTCTCTATAATTTAGTCAATAACCCGCCGCCTATAGAGGCGGGGGCTTGAAAAGCCCTGATTGACTAGCCTAAGTCTTTACTGACTACGTTATTATCGTTATCACACCTACGGACGATGCTCTAATCCATAGCACTGTGCAGGCTCTGTAAACAGTTCTGACGGGTAGGAACAGTCAACCTGAGGACAGTCTGACGTTTCAGATAAGCGACTATAACATTGGCGAAGGGCAACACACTCCGAAAGGAGGGACGAATCTTGCGAGTATTCGTCAAATCTATGAAAGACAAAATTGTCGGCAATTCCTATATCCGCCTACGCTTACGCTTAGAGGTGGGGGATTCCTTGCCGCATTTTGGTTGAAGGGGGAGAGAAAATTCTAAGTGGAAAAATTTTTACTATCAGCAGTTAATGTACAGAAAAATGAACATTGACTCTGATATCATAAACTCAAGGTTGATAAACAACGTTCGATTTTTGAAAGGGCGGGTGCAAAAATGTTTTATTGCAAATTTCAACTGAATTATGAGTGCGATGATGATTCTATTTTTTCTTCGGAACTTGCCGCTGCCGGTACGAAAAGAGAATGGCGTTACCAAGTGGCGGAATTTGCCTCCGAACTCTGCGACGAAAATTTGGGCAGTAAAGTTACAATGATTGTCTACCGTGCTAAGCCGAATGTATTTTTAATGTTGGCGGCGTCCGACGATATTCAACCCTTGACTCCCGCGAAAGCACAAAAACGCATTGAAAAATACCTTGCGGATCAAATGGCGCAGGGTGAATACTTAATGGAAAACATAAAAATTTCCAAGTTTGAAGAGATTACTACGACGCAGTTCAGCAAAATTTGTGAACAGGCTAACCGCGCAGATTTTATTAATGAATGGTACCGCATTGCTGACAGCACCGGCATAAACTGCTTGAATAACGACAACTTCAAATTAAGCGAAGTCATTTTCAGCGACAGAAAATTTACTCATGATGCCGCCAAAAAGAAAGCCGGTAAACTTCTTGCCGACGCCACTTTCTTTGAAGAGCTGGAAAGAATTTATTCCGGCGAAAATGCCAAGCGTTTTTACGGGCAGCCTGTTCATTACAAAATTGTTGCCGGTAACAGTAAATCTGCACAGGCACTTTCAACATTGCTTGCCGAAGCACTTTACGCCAATAAAAGATTGACCAATCGCCGTATAAACTTCTTTACGAACATTACGGAAAATTGCTATTTCGAGGAAGATTTTGAAGGTCTTATAAAAAATGCGGCAGGTGGCGTTGTCGTGATAGAGTTAAGCGGCGAGCGCGTACGTTCGGGGCAATTCGCCTACGCATATGAAGAAGTTGTGGAATTCATTGCCGAAAATGTTCGCCGTAATTGCCGCAACACTTTATTTATCTTCGTGGAGATAGTAAACAAGCCCGGTTTTTCGCCGCAACTTATCGCAAAACTTCAAGACGATATTCACTTAATCGAATTGCAGGAAGGCGCCGGCAACCGCGATGAAGCCTTCGTGTACTTGAAAAATCTCATGCAAGGTTCAGAGATACAGGACGTTTACACGGACGCCGAGCTTATGGAGGCAATGGGCGATAAGCTTACCTTCCGCGCGTCTGATATTTATCAAGTGCAGGAAAAACTTTACAGCAACGCGTTGAAAGATAAAAGTTATCCCGCTTACCGCGAAGTTGACAGAATCGCCATTAAGTCTGATGCGAGAGAAGGCGACGCTTATAAAGAGTTGCAAAATTTAATCGGCTTGACAGAGCAGAAAGATTTAATTGAACAGATTTTGGCGGCACACCGCGTACAGAAAATGCGCGTTGACTGCGGGCTTGACAGAGAAAAGGCGTCGTTGCATATGTCTTTCACGGGAAATCCCGGTAGCGCTAAAACTACTGTATCGCGTCTTATCGCGTCGATTTTGAGTAAAGAAGGCGTTTTGAAGTCGGGGCGCTTTATCGAATGCGGTCGCGCAGATTTGGTAGCAAAATATGTAGGTTGGACGGCTAAGGCAGTTCGCGAAAAATTTAATGAAGCTCGCGGCGGCGTACTGTTCATTGATGAAGCTTACGCGCTTTCCGACGGCGAACATGCTACCTTCGGCGACGAGGCTATTCATACAATAGTGCAGGAAATGGAAAATCACCGCGACGACGTTATAGTTATCTTCGCCGGTTATCCCGAAAAAATGAAAGAATTTCTTGACCGCAACGAAGGTTTACGCAGCCGCATTGCCTTTCACATAAATTTCCCTGACTACAACGCCGATGAACTTGTTGAGATTTTACAGCTTATGGCGAAAAAGAGAAGTTACAACCTTGACGCGGACGTTATTCAGCATTGCAAAAAGATTTTTAAACGCGCCGCGAAGAAAAAAGATTTCGGCAACGGCAGATTTGTACGCAACCTTCTTGAACAGGCGGCGTTGAAACAGGCGCGCAGAATTATTCGCGAACACCAAAACGGCGAAGTCACGAAGGAAGAGTTGGTTCAATTCATTGTTGACGATTTTGAAGTAAACGTCGACAAAACCTATAAGGAAGAAAAACTTCTCGGCTTTCGTTCGTAATTTAATCTGAAATTATAAATCGCTAAAAATTTTACCGTCCGAAAAACATCGGGCGGCTTTTTTACGTGCAAAAAATTTTACGTTGGAAGTTGTATAATCTGCGCGGAGGTGGTAAAAATGTTGGCTGAACTGCACGGCAAATTGGAAAATCATATGGAGGACGAACTAACCGGCAATGTATTCGGCACTTTGCGCTACGCGGCATTTAATAAAATTCTCAAGCCGATTTTAAAAAGTTGCGTACGTCCCAAAAATATTTCTGCCGTCATTGAAAAAGTACAATGTGAATTTTTCGGCGACAAAATTATTTTTTGGGAGAAGACCAAGTACGGCGAGCCAGATTTACTTTTAAACTTCGACGAAGTGATTATCTGCATTGAAGTTAAATATTTAAGCGGACTTTCCGGCGATAATCAGCTTGAACGCGAGGCAAAAATTATTTCTGATAAATCTGCAGGTCGAGAAAAAATTTTGTTACTGTTGGCGAAGGAAAGCGCTTGTGTCGATATTGTGACTGCCGATTACCGCAAAAAATTTTTCGACAAATGGCAGGTTAATCTCGGCTATATTGCATGGGAAGATTTTTTGGACGCGCTGAAAAATTTGAAAACTGCCGCGCCGCTTAATCCATACGAAAATATTATTGTCGACGACCTTATTAAACTTTTGACGCTGAAAGATTTTGCGCCGTTCCGCAGTTTTGACATTGGAAAGGAAAATTCAATGACTGACACTGAAATTAAAAATGCCGCCGCCGTTATTCGCAAGACGCATGAAAACGTTGATAAATTTTTGACGCAATGCAAAAATCTTGCAAAAAATGACGGCAGTAAATATGAGCTTTTAACTGAAAAATTTCTGCGTTGGAGTAGCGACGTTTACCCTGCCGCGTGGATGACTGACGGTTTTATACTGCTTTTCAAGCGCAAGGATGACGCGGTTAATACGGTGTACGGCATTGAAGTTGATATTCTGTCTGCATGTGTCGTAGTGATAAAGTACACGTACGCCGACGCCTTCAACTACTCTGCGCGTATCAGTCCTTCAGATTTCGGTAAGTACGACGAGCCTTTGTGGAAATTTGAAAGTGAATATAAAGGCGACTACACATTTATGAAAATTCCGTCCGATAACAAATATAATTTGAACAGCGTCATATTTACCGAAATTCCCTTATCAGAAATTACCGCCGATAACGTCACTGAAAAAATTTTCGGCAACTTTGAAAAGCTTGCAACGCTTTAAAATTCTCCGCGCAGATTTCAAAAAAATAAACCGTCCGACAAAAAGTCAGGCGGTTTTTATTATGCCTAAAAATAATTGCTGAAAAAATATTTTAATCGTCAACGCGCTTGATATCTGCGCCGATGCTTACGAGTTTTTGTACCAAGTTATCGTAGCCGCGATCTATATGGTGAATGTAGCCGACTTGCGTTTCACCTTCTGCAACAAGACCGGCTAAAACTATCGCCGCGCCTGCGCGTAAATCGGTAGCCTTGACTTGACAGCCGGTCAATTTTTCCTGCCCTTCGATAATGGAAGTGCGACCGTCAATTTTAATTCTCGCGCCCATGCGTCGAAGTTCGTCAACATGCATAAAACGATTTTCAAATACCGTTTCAGTAACGACGCTTGTACCCTGCGAAATTGTCTGCATTGCCATAAACTGCGCCTGCATATCGGTAGGAAAACCTGGATAAGGCAACGTCTTTATATCGACGCAACGCGGACGCGAATTGCAAATAACACGTATGCCGTCAACGTCCTCAATGACTTCAACGCCCGCCTCTTTCAACTTCGCGATAACCGGCTTAAGGTGTTCGCTAATCGCATTGGCAATGTAAACGTCGCCGCGCGTCATTGCGGCGGCTATCATATACGTTCCCGCCTCAATTCTGTCGGGAATAATTGTGTAGTCGTGCGCGATTAATTTTTGTGCGCCTTCAACCTTTATGACGTTAGTACCGGCGCCGCGAATGTTGGCGCCCATAATATTTAAGTAGTTGGCAAGGTCGACAATCTCCGGCTCCTGCGCGGGATTTTCAATAACCGTTTGCCCTTCCGCCATAGACGCAGCCATTAAAATATTTTCGGTAGCACCGACGGACGGGAAGTCAAGGTAAATTCGCGCACCTTTTAAGCCCTCAGGGGCAATTGCCGTAATGTCGCCGTGACCGATTGAAATTTGTGCGCCGAGTGCTTCAAAGCCTTTCAAATGTAAATCAATGGGACGAGTACCGATTGCACAGCCTCCCGGCAAAGAAATTTTCGCCTTGCCCAAACGCGCTAAAAGCGGTCCCATTATTAAAAATGACGCGCGCATTTTTCGTACCAAGTCATAAGGCGCGGTGACATTTTGTATATTTGAGGCGTCAACAAAAAGTTTATGGTGTTCAATGTCATGCTGAACGTGTACGCCCAAAGTTTTGAGTACGTCGCTGATAGTTTTAACGTCTTCAAGTCCCGGCACTTCATCAAGGCAGGTAGCTTTATCCTGTCCGAGAAGTGTAGCCGCAATTATAGGCAATACGGCATTTTTCGCGCCGCTTATTTTCACTGTGCCGCTCAATCTGTTTCCGCCGTTTATGATAAGTCTTTCCAAACTGTTAAACTCCTTTCGAGGGATTAGCTGTTAGCT
>CAJOKY010000142.1 GCA_905235425.1 uncultured Selenomonadaceae bacterium | reverse complement strand
TAACTTTATTTTTTTCTGCGATTTTATAAATTTCTTCGGCAAAAGTATCTTGAAAATTTTCAAGCGGCAAAAGTTCCCGCGCAGATTTCAATCGCGTTTCAGTCAACGCCAAATATTTTTCAATATTGCCGTGACGTTTTGTAAAATCCTGCAAAATTTTTTCTGTAGCTTGAATTTTTCGTAACTCAATCTGCGCGGCGGCGGTCTCGCTTTTAATCGGCGTGTAAATCAGAATTACGAAAATCAGCGTTGCGAACAGACAAAGTGCAAGGGTAATAGCGGGTAAAAATTTTTTTCTGTTCAAGCAATTCACCTCAAAAAAAATGGTCGGTGAAAAAATTCACTGACCAAGTAAGTTTTATCTGATATCTGTCTAAAATTCAAAAGATAACTGCTACCGGCTAATAGCTACAAGCTAATCAGCAGTAAAAGGCAAAAGCGCAATGTTGCGAGCGCGCTTAATGGCGATCGTCACTTGACGCTGATGTTTGGCGCAGTTGCCGGAAATGCGACGCGGAAGAATTTTGCCGCGCTCCGTCGTAAAGCGACGAAGTTTAGCCGCGTCTTTATAATCAATTTTTTCAACTTTATCCACGCAGAAGGCGCAAACCTTACGGCGCGGGCGTCTGCCTCTTTCTTTACGCATATTTTCAAACCTCATTCAATTTAAAGAAAAATCATTGGATATGGAATCAGAAGGGAACTCTGTCATCGGAAATTTCTTCGCCGGAAAAGTCATCGTCAAAATCGTCATTACCGGAATCCGAAGAAGGTTTAGACGTATATTTTTCGCCGGAATCGCTATCACGCTTACCGGCGCCTGCAAATTCGATATTGTCAATCCAAATCTCAACGCCGGAACGCTTGTTGCCGTCTTGCGCCGTGTAACTGTAAGTTCGTAATGAACCTTCAACCAAGACGCGAGTACCCTTTCTTAAATAACGTCCGCAAAATTCCGCCGTTTTATCCCATGCCGTCAAGTTGAAAAAATCTACATCAAATTGACCGGTTTCCGCGTTTTTAAAACGCCTGTTTACAGCAATTCCCAATTTAGAAACGGCTTTACCGTTCGGCGTGTATTTTACTTCAGGGTCTCTCGTCAAGTTGCCGGTAAGAAAAACCTTGTTCATATTACGCCTCTTTCTCGTCGGAGCGAACAATCATATGCTTAAGGACTTCGTCGGTAATTTTCATTACGCGATCACATTCATTAACGCAAGCGGGCTCGCATTTGGTGTAGAAAAGAACGTAATAGCCTTCGCTTTCCTTTTTAATTTCGTAAGCAAGACGCTTTTTTCCCCAACGATCTTCCTTTTCGATCGTACCGCCGTTTGCCGCAATAAGTTTTGAAAACTTGTCAATCACGGCGTTGGTTGCCTCTTCGTCAAGCGATCTGATGATGAATAAAATTTCGTACTTCCTCAAAATGTACACCTCCTCTTTGGACTTTGGCTCATTGAAATGAGCAGGGAAGATAATTCGATAGGCTATGATTATAACACAGAAAATTTTTTTGGCAAGGAAATTTTTTATTTTAATGTCAGATTGAACATAGTAAAAAAATTTTTCTTGTAATGATTTTGCAAGTGGGATATAATGACGGCGAATTTTTTTCAGGAGGGGAACTGAAATGCGTCGGTACACGGTCTTATTCTTGACAGCGTTTGTGTTTGTACTTTCGGCGATAGCAGGGATATCTTATCGTGCGGGGGCTGATGAAAGAGTCTCGGAAGTCGAATTGTCGGCATACACAACATTGCCGGCAGAAACCGTTACCATTTTGGCAGAGGCGTATGAAAAAGAAAATCACGTACGAATAAATTTTGTACCCTTGCCGTCAAAAGATTTAATTCAAAAGACTAAAAACGACGCCGTTTCAGATCCTACCGTAGTTGATACGGTTGATTTAATTTTGGCTGAAAGCGCCGTTTTAAATTCACTTGCCGAACAGAATCTTTTAATCCCGTATACTTCTGAAAATATCGACGCCGTTAAAAATAACTTTAAAGACAAGCATGATCGTTGGACAGGCGTTTGGTACGATCCGATTATTTTTTGTACGAACAAGGATTTTCTCGGCAAACTGAAAGAAATTCCCGATACTTGGACGGCGCTTGCAAGTTTTCGCGGTGTACGAATCGGCATTACTGATTTCATTGCGGCTGATGCGGCGTCAAATTTAATGTTTCAAATGATTGCCAATTTAGGCGAAGTTGAAACGTACAAAATTCTGCGCGGACTTCATCCAAAAGTTGTACAATACACAAAATTTTTATCAAATCCCGTGCGTCAAGCAGGTATGGGTGAAACAGATATTTCAATAGCTGTGGAAAGTGAAACCATTCGTTATATGCAGGAAGGTTATCCGCTGAAAATAATTTATCCTGCGGACGGTACGGCGTACATTTTGACAGGCGTCGCACTTTCAGATAAAAATTCTGCCAAAAGTGCTGAGGCAAAAAAATTTGCCGATTGGCTTTTAAGTGACAATGCTCAGCTTGCATTGCAGAGCAACGGTTTTTATTTTATTTCGACGAACCCCAATACTTTAGCGTATAAATCTTTTGCAGGAAAAAATCTTGTACTCTTCCAAAATGCGCCTGCTTTCAATGAACAGCAACGCTATAATTTTTTGGATCGTTGGGCTAAGCACGTGAGATTTAGGGATTAGTAAGTAGTGAGTAGTGAATAGTGAGTAGTGAGTAGTGAATAGTAAGTAGGAGTATAGAGTTTGAAAGTAGGAGTTATTAGTTTAGGGTGCGCAAAAAATTTAGTCGACACTGAAGTAATGCTCGGCATACTGCGCGATAACGGCATAATCATTACCCCCAATCCCGCCGAAGCAGATATCTTGATAATAAACACCTGCGCATTTATCGCGTCGGCTAAAGAAGAATCTATCACGACGATTTTAAATTTTGCCGAATACAAAGTTGAAGGTAATTGCCGCTCATTAATCGTTGCCGGTTGCTTAGGGCAGCGCTATCGGCAGGAACTTTTGGACGAAATGCCGGAAATTGACGCCATTGTAGGCACCGGCGCGTGGCATCGCATTATGGAGGCGGTTGAAGAAACGCTTTCCGGCAGACGCGTAATTTTAATTGGCGAAAAAGAAGTTATATACAGCGCCAAAACGCCGCGCCTTATCACGACGCCGGATTATACCGCGTACGTGAAAATTGCTGAGGGTTGTAACCACCGCTGCGCTTTCTGTGCCATTCCGCTTATACGAGGCAAGCAAATTTCCCGACCGATTGAAGACATACTCGCAGAAGTTGAAAAGCTGGCTGAAAACGGCGTCAAGGAAATTAATTTAATCGCGCAGGATACTACAAATTACGGACGCGATATTTACGGCGAAGTGAAACTTTGTGACCTTTTGCGCGAGCTTGTCAAGGTTGAAAAAATTCATTGGATAAGAATTTTGTATTCATACCCGCAACATTTCACTGATGAATTGATTGATTTAATTGCCAGTGAACCGAAAATTTGCAAGTACGTCGATTTACCCCTGCAACACGCAGATGACGCGGTTTTAAAGCGTATGCACAGACCTGATACGCGTGAATCGATTGAAACACTTTTGAACAAACTGCGCGAAAAAATTCCAAACGTCGCAATTCGCTCTACGTTTATGGTAGGTTTTCCCGGCGAAACGGACGAAGAATTTCAGACGCTGAAAAATTTTATCGAAACGCAAAGGCTGGATAAAGTCGGCGTCTTTGTATATTCGCCGGAGGAAGGTACCGCCGCTTATGAAATGGATGGGCAGATTGACGAAGGCACGGCGCAGGAACGTTATCACGAATTGATGAGCATTCAAAGTCTTATTTCGCAGGAGATTAATGAAAGTCTTGAAGGCAAGGAATTTGAAGTGCTTGTCGAAGGGCGCGATATGGAAGTTTCAGAAGTCGTGGCGGGTCGCTCTTACCGAGAGGCGCCTGAAGTCGACGGGCAAATTTACATTGAAAACGATAACAGAAGTAACGCCGGTGACATTATTCGCGTAAAAGTACTGGCGGGTTTTGTCTACGATTTAGCGGCTGAAAAAATTTCAAAGTAATGTTTAGGAGGTATAGCGTTTAAATTTTATGATGAATTTGGAAAGTGAAGTTGGAAAACTTCTGCGCGAAAAAAATTTGACGATAGCTTGTGCAGAATCTTGTACAGGCGGTTTTTTAACGTCCAGGCTTACGGACGTTGCAGGCAGTTCAGCCTATGTGCAAGGGTCAATCGTCTCGTATTCCAACGCCGTGAAAAATTCTGTTTTGAAAGTTAAAGCTGAAACGTTGCAAGAATTTGGCGCGGTAAGTGAACAAACTGCGCGGCAAATGTCTGAAAACGTACGCGAACTTTTTAAAACAAATATAGGCGTAGGAGTTACGGGCATTGCGGGACCGGACGGCGGCTCGGCTGAAAAGCCTGTCGGTACGGTTTACATTTCTGTCAGCAATGCCGATAAAACCGAAGTTAAGCGCTTTAATTTCACCGGTACGCGCGCAGAAATTAAAAATCAATCTGCCGATGCGGCATTGAATATGATTAAAGATTTATTCTAGTAGCAGGTAGGAGGAAACAGTTTTTCTAATCCCTGTTCCCTAATCCCTGTTCCCTAAAATGGAGGTAACAATTTTGATTAAGAAAATTTTTACAACAGCGGCGATACTTTTAACTTTGTTTTCGCCAATAACTTTTGCGGCAGACAACAACGCGGCACCTACTGCAACAGAAAATAAAGCCGTAAATATTGATACCAATAACTTTGTAGACTACTCCAGCCCTTCCTACAAATACACGATAAAATGTCCCACAAAACCCGTTGCAACAGATATGAAATTTGAAACACCCGCGCTTAAAGGTGAAACGCTTTTCTTCCTTAACGCGCAAAATGAACCGCTCTACATATACAGAATTGAATTTGATGCATTCGACGGCAAGGTAGTTCCCGACTTCAATACGGCAGATCAAAAAACTATGGACGCTTACATTGCGAAGTTGAAAGAAGCCAATCTCTTTGAAGTGGCGACGGTTGCAAGTATCACGAAGGACACTAAAGGCGTTTTCGCAATTACCGCGAAGGAACTTGAAAGAAAAAATGAACAAGGAGAAGTTGAACTCGTTACGGCAAGCAATCAAGCGGCAGTGACTTATTTCCGCACGAAAAGCGGTAAATGTATGTCCATTATGATTGTTGCCGATGAATTGACGGAAGAACTTCTTGACGCCTACAGATATTCTGTTACGACTTTCCAAGACAAATAATTTCACGGGAGATTTTTTACAATGTTAGATATGAAGTTTGTGCGCGATAACCTCGACGTTGTACGCGCCATGTTGAAGAAACGCAATAACTCACTGAATCTTGACGGCTTTGCAGAGTTGGAAAAAAAGCGCCGCGACATTTTAAATGAAGCGGATAACCTTAAAAGTCAAAAAAATTCCACGTCAAAAAAAATCGGCGAATTGAGAAAAGCCGGTGAAGATACTGAAAAAATTTCTGCAGAAGTACGCGAACTCGGCAAAAAAATTTCTGCGCTTGATGCAGAGGCACGTGAAGTTGAAGATAAACTGCGCGAAATTCTTTTAAGCATACCGAATATGCCGGCAGACGATGTACCTGTCGGCGTTGACGATACGCAAAACCCCGAAATGCGGCGTTGGGGTGAACCGCGCAAATTTGAATTTGAACCTAAGGCGCATTGGGATATTGGCACTGACTTAAATATTTTTGACTTCGACCGCGCGTCTAAAGTCACCGGCGCACGTTTTACATTTTATCGCGGTCTCGGCGCACGGCTTGAACGCGCTTGCATAAATTTCATGATGGATTTGCATGCGAATAAGCACGGCTATACTGAAATGCTTGCGCCGTACATTGTAAACAAAAACAGCATGATCGGTACGGGACAACTGCCGAAATTCGCGGAGGATATGTTCAAGCTTGAAGGTATGGACTACTACCTTGTACCTACTGCTGAAGTTCCTACGACGAATTATCACCGCGACGAAATTTTACCTGCAGAAATTTTACCGGAATATTTCAGCTGCTACACGGCGTGTTTTCGCGCAGAAGCAGGCGCGGCGGGACGTGATACGCGCGGGCTTATTCGTCAACACCAGTTTAACAAAGTCGAACTGATTAAATTCACCAAGCCGGAAGAATCATGGGCGGAGCTTGAAAGCATGGTTGCGGCGGCAGAAGACGTATTAAAAATTTTAGAAATTTACTTTGTACCGGCGACATGAGCTTTACTTCTGCCAAAACTTATGACATTGAAGTTTGGATGCCCGCGCAGAATAAGTACCGCGAAATTTCTTCCTGCTCCAACTGCACCGATTATCAAGCACGCAGGGCGAATATTAAATTTAAACGCGACAATAAATCTAAGCCGGAATTTGTTCACACGCTGAACGGCTCGGGTATCGCGGTCGGCAGGACGGTAGCCGCGATTTTGGAAAATTATCAGCAGGCGGACGGCTCTGTTGTAATTCCAAAGGCGCTTGTACCGTACATGGGCGTTGAAAAAATTTCTGTTGAAAAATAAATTCTTTGCTAAAAATAAAAATACGACTTTGATAAGCCGCGATGCCTGCCGAATTTGACAGAAAAAAATATTTGTGCTAAAGTTGATTAAAATTTAATAAAGTGTGCTCGTAGTCAAGTGGATATGACGTTAGCCTCCGGAGCTGAAAGCGTGGGTTCGATTCCCGCCGAGCGCACCATTTTTTTGCCCAAAATTAAAAGCGTTTCAAAATTATTATATTTACTTTTCTTTGACGCAAAGAAAAGTAACAAAAGAAACATGTTGCGCTCACTCGCGTCCTGCGAGCCCGCGCAACGGCGCACGTCCTTGTGCGCCTCTCTTAATGCAACGTTATCAAAATTTGCAACTTGGTTTAAGTTTGATTTATTCAACAGTCCCTAAAAATTTAAATACGCTTAAAAAATTTAAAACCGTTTCAAAATTTCGTACTTGGTATTACGTTGCGCCGGAATTTTTCCTGCGCCGCGAATCAGCTTTACCATTTTATCAATCGACATTTCAAAAGCCGTACCTGCCGCGCGTACGACGTTTTCTTCAAGCATAATACTTCCTAAATCATCAGCGCCGAAAGCTAAGGTTAATTGCCCTATCCTTTCGCCCTGCGTCACCCACGAACCTTGAATGTGGTCTATATTATCCAAAAAAATTCGCGTGACGGCTAAGGTTTTCATATAATCCCACGAATTAATTTTTTCGCCGCCGAGTATGGTATTTTTCGGCTGATAAGTCCACGTAATAAAAGCACGAAAACCGTCGGTCTCATCTTGCAAACGCCTAATTTTTTCCATATGTTCAAGACGCTGTGCATACGTTTCACCAAAACCGATAACCATTGTAGCCGTCGTCTTCATACCGATTGAATGAGCAAGCCGCATGACTTTCAACCAGTCATCGGTCATTATTTTTTGGGGACTGATTTTTCTGCGCACTTCGTCAACCAAAATTTCCGCGCCGCCGCCGGGTAAACTGTCAAGCCCCGCCGCCTGCAGACGTTTCAGCACGTCCAAAATTGTAATGCCTTCAATCTGCGCGAAGTGTAAAATTTCTGTCGCAGTGAAAGAATGAATTGTCACGTTAAAATTTTTCTTAATGCCGCGTAACATTTCTTCATAATACGCAAGCGGCAGGTCGGGATGCAAGCCGCCTTGAATCATTACCTGCGTACCGCCGGCGTCAACCGTTTCACGAACTTTTTCTAAAATTTCTTCGTGACTTAAAACGTACGCGTCTTTGTGATTCTTTCGACGCCAAAACGCGCAGAATTTACACTCATTTTTACAAATGTTCGTGTAGTTAATATTTCTGTCGATTATAAAAGTCACGGTGTCGCCAAATTTTTCACGGCGTATTTTATCGGCAGTTTTACCCAGTTCCAATAAATCGCCGTTTGTCAAAAGTTCAACGCCTTCATCAAAATTTATTCTTGTCATAAAGTCTTAGCCGTTACTGAGAACTTATAAAAAGCTACAAGCTTTAATGTCTCATTCCTGATTCACCGCGTCCGCTTTTGCCGTAGCTACTTGCGTTTGGTATGACGCTCCACAGGCTTGAATTCCCCGCTAACGTACGGGTACATATACA
>CAJOKY010000141.1 GCA_905235425.1 uncultured Selenomonadaceae bacterium | reverse complement strand
AAATTTTTCTAACGAATCAGATTTTCAAGTGTCTCAAATAACGTATCGGGATTGACCGGCTTGCTAAGGTGCACATTTAAACCCGCCTGCAAACTGCGCTGTACGTCTTCGTCAAAGGCGTTTGCAGTAAGGGCGATAATCGGAATAGTCTTTGCATCTTTACGTTGCAATGCGCGAATCGCAGTAGTAGCCTCAAGACCGTCCATTTCCGGCATACGCATATCCATTAAAATGGCGCTGTAGTAGCCTTCGGGGTGCGAAGAAAACATATCGACGGCGATTTTGCCGTTTTCAGCGTGTTCAGGAATCATATCACGCATTTTTAAAACTTCCATCATAATTTCGGCGTTTACAAGCATATCCTCAGCCAAAAGAATTTTGCGTCCCGTTAAATCGGCTTTTTGCGTAACGTCAGCAGACAATTTCCTTTTCTTACGAAGGGCGTTTTTAAATTCTTCCAACAGACTGCCGAAAAACAGCGGCTTAGATATAAATGTATCGACACCTGCCGCAAGCGCTTCGTTCATAATGTCATCCCAGTTGTAAGCAGTCAAGATTATAATAGCGGATTCATCGCCGATAATCCTTCTAATCTGCCTTGAGGTGTCGACGCCGTTCATGCCGGGCATATGCCAATCTACGATAATTAAATTGTACGATTGACGACGCGCATGACGCACCTTGACCATGTCGATAGCCTCTTGACCGGAAAAAGATATATCGCAAGAAATTCCCGCCTTCTCCAAAACCAATTTAGCGTGTTCACAGGCAACGGGATCGTCGTCAATTACAAGGACATTCATTTCCTGTGGCTTAATCTCTATGTCGTCGGAATCGGCATTAATCTTTTTATCGGAATCCGGCAAGGTTACGGCAACGGTAAATGTCGTGCCAACGCCTTTTTCGCTGTCAACGGTAATTTTGCCGTTCATCAATTCAACGATATTTTTGGTAATCGCCATACCGAGACCGGAACTGCCGTACTTGTTACTTGCGCTTGAATCCTCTTGACTAAATGTTTCAAAAATTTTCGGCAGGTAATCTTTACTCATACCAATGCCGGTGTCTTTTATCGTAAACTGCAGGGTAGATCGACCATTATACGCGGCGGTCTTTTCAACAATTAAATCTACCGAGCCGCCTTTTGGCGTGAATTTAACGGCGTTACCTAAAATATTTATAAGCACCTGCCGCAATTTCATGCTGTCACCAATATAGCATTCGTCAATATCGCCGTTTATATGGCAGTTATACGTTAAGCCTTTGTCTTGGCATTGCCCGTTGAAAATGGTGTTAATCTGTTCAAGGAGTTTTGCAAAATCAAATTCTTCATTGCGAATCACCATGCGCCCCGACTCAATGCGGCTCATATCGAGTATGTCGTTAATCAGCGAAAGTAAATGCTGCGCGGAGCTGTCGATTTTTTTCAAGTAGTCTTTCGTCTTTTCGGAAATGCCGGGCTCATGCATTGCAAGGTTATCAAGACCTATAATCGCATTCATGGGCGTACGAATTTCATGGCTCATATTTGAAAGGAAAATGGTTTTGGCTTTACTAGCCTCCTCAGCCGTTTTAAGTGCGTCGCTTAAAGCTTGACTCTGTTGCATTGATTCGCGCATTTCCGCATCAATATCGGAAAAACCTACGCCTACTGCATGAATCATATGATCTACGCGATCCTCTGCAGACCGTACACCTGCCATACGCAACATTTCATAACTTTCCTTGCCGTTTCTGCGTACCAAGTAGCGGTAGGCTATAACAATATTTTTATCAAGCCCTTCACGAATTGAATCCGGCGTAATGAATTTTAAAAAGCCGTCGCGATATTCATCAGTTACAAAGTTATATGCATACTCGGTAAATTTTTCGCGGAAATAAAATTGTTCGCCTTCAACGCCGATATCCTTAGTTTTAGAATCACCGCGATAACAAAGACCGGTATTTTCATCAAGATTGACATAATAAACACTGCGATAATCAGACGCCAGCGCGGTTATCATACTTTCCTGTTGAGCGCGTTCCTGCTCCTGCGCCAAAAGTTCTTCCTGCAGTGCAAGTTGGCTTTCCAATTCTTCTTGCTTAATGCGGTTTGTAGTTTCCGAAATGCTTTTTTCCAACGTCATTTTAGATGCTCGGCGCACCTGCATAACCATAATTGCGAAGGATATTGCAAGCACAAGCGCGGTTAATATGGATTGAATCAGACTGCGAAAAACAATGCCTTCTGAAATGGTGCCGATTTGACTGCTGATAACACTTTCACGTACAAGATATGTCAGCATCCAATCCGTACCGTGAACCGGCACATAGCACATAGTTCCTTTAATATCATTGTAGGTGAAGGAAATGACGCCGGTCATACGTGAGGAAAAATCTGCGCGAATTTTGTCAATTGAATCGTCTGATTCTAAATCTGCCTTTTCAATAGCTTGAAAGAGATTTTTTTCACCGGCAAGACCACCAAGTACAATGTCGGTAAGCGAAATGCCGTCCGCAGTATAAATATCGCAGAAAGTAGTAGTACGCTCATTGGACTGCAGAGAAATTTCTTTAAGCATGGTATTCATATCAATTTCTATGAAACATACGACGAGTGTTTTACCTTGAAAAGGAAGGCTGTCAACCGGTACGGCAATGACGACTTTTTTATTGTTGCCCTTTGAATTCTTTAAAGAAACTTCAGCCTCTGCAAGGATTTTATAATCGAAAGCGTATTGGTCGATATCGGTACGAGTGCCGCGCGAAGTATAAATCAAGCCGTCACTGTCAACGAAGGCAAATTTTTCTAAATCGTACATTTGTTTCATACGAGCTTGATAAGCTTGCAAATTTTCGACACTGCTTAAATGATTTTTATCAAGCAGACCTATCGCAATGTCCATATCGCTGATATATTTTTCAAGCGTCGAAGAGACAACTTGTTCACGGCGTCCCGCCAATTCGTCAAGATAAAAAAGGCTGATGGTGTGTACTGCCTTTTCTGTATCTTCGCCGGCGCTTTTACCTGTAAAATATGTACCTGCAACAAGTATCACGGCGATAATTAGACTGCCAATAACCGCTAAACGAACTATGCCGCTTTTTTGTTCATTTTCCATATTAAAAACCTCCCGCCATTAAAGCGGCTGTTAGTGAATTAGATATTAGCCGGCAGCTTGTAACTGGTATACTGCTCCCTGCTCCCTAATCCCTACTTCGACTGCTTTTCCTTCCAATTTTTCATCCAATCTTCCATATTTTTTCGCATAATACTGTATAAAATTTCCGGCTCATTGTAAATTTTTTTGCAGAAACCAATAAATTTTTTTCCAATTAAATTTCCGACAACTTCACTAATCGTACTAATCGCCATTCGCACGACGACAATTATAATTATAGAAATTTTAACCCCTAAAACAGTTATCGCGATACCGCCGAAAAGCGGTATTAAAAATATCATTGAAAGCTTTATCGCGATAAATGAAAATGCAACACCGACAGCGCCTTTAGCCATTCGCAAAATCAGCTGAGCGTGTTCTCTAAAAAATTTGCATACTTCGTGAAAGGCAATTATCGGGTGGCTAATCATAAGCAATAAAAATCTGCCAGTCCTCTGCGCGTAGTACAGAAGAAAATCGCCGAATTTTTGTAGCAATTTATTTATATCCGTAGGAATGCTTGTAACCGTCGCCATAATTGCCTGCGGGCTGATTTCTGATACAAAGCCGCGCATTGAAGTCAACGCACTGCCAAAAAAATTAGGCATTTTTCCAATCGTACCGGCGAGTGAATCGGGTATCGGCAACGCCGGAATGAATGCCGCAAGTACGTACAAAGTTATTGCTAAGATGCGTCCGACTACCATTGCTATAAAAAATTTTATTACGGCTTTGGGATTGCGTCTGAAAGCCTGCGGAAAGCGTCTTATACGCTTAGGCAGTTTATTAATCAGCGCGCAGAAAAGTTTATCTCCCGCGCTTGGAAATTTTTCAATGCCGACATCGGGCGGAAATTCCATTTTTAATTTATTTTCTTCTTCCAGCTTTTGTGAAAGACGAATCATTTTTTGGAAGGCATTGGCAACGGCTTCTTTGCCGGCTTTTTCCAATTTTTCCCGCTCCGAGTCGAAAGTTTGAGTTTGTTGCATCATTTCGGCAAACTGCCGCGCCAATTCTTTTTGCTTTTCGTCGCTGTCAAGTTTTTTTGTTGTATCCATCATTTGCATAAAGCGGTTTGCCATTTGGCGCTGATGGTTGTCTTGGTCATCTGCCTTAGTTTGGTGCAACATTTTTTGAAAATTTTTTGAAAGTTCCTGCTGTCTATCGTTCTCCTTACTCATGGCGTCACCACCTGATACACTTTATTTTCAGTATTTGATTAAATTATAAATTAGCGCAAAATAAATATCAAGACAGAAATTTAGGGATTAGGGATTAGGGAACAGGGAGCAGTATTTTTACTACTCACTACTCACTATTTACTACTCACTACTCACTATTTACTACTCACTACTAACTACTAACTACCCACTACATTTCGGGTATACTTTTGCAACAAAAAAATCCCGCCGCATTTTTACGACGGGAAAATTTTTTTCCGAATATATTTATAATGTCAAGCATTTTTTCAAGCTTTAAAGCGCTTTATAAAAACGTCTTCAGTTTCCGGCATACCGAAGAAAAATCCCTGTATCTGATCGGCATTGCATTCGTCACGCAGGTAAATATATGCGTCTTCTTCCTCCACGCCTTCTATGCAAACTTCCATACCTATTGAGTGGCAGAGCTTAACGGCGTACTTTACCAAGTTTCTGTCAAAACTGCTTGTCATAATGTCTTTAACAAACATTCTGTCTATCTTTATAATGTTACAATTAAAATTCTTCAAAAAGCCGAGTGACGAATAGCCGGTACCGAAATCGTCCATTGCAATTTTTATACCGAGTTCATGAAATTCCGAAAATTGCTTATTGACAAATTCCCAATCATATACACTTTGACTTTCAGTCAATTCAAACGTCAGAGTATGCGGATCAATCTCATGGCGTTCAATGCAGTCTTTCACAAAGGGATAAAACATTCTCTCTTCCAACTGATAAAGCGAAATGTTTACGCTCATCTGAAAATCAGGTTGGTACTGTTGCCATTTTTTTGCGGTAATGACGGCTTGTTCAATAATCCAGTGACCGACGGGAATAATCATGCGGGACTTTTCAAGCATCGGTATAAACTGCATAGGCGCAACTACCGAGCCGTCTTTGTCGTACCAACGCAGAAGAGCCTCAGCGCCGATTAAATGTCCGTCCTTCGCGTCAACTTGCGGTTGGAAACAAAGGAAGAAATCTTCACAGCCGCGCGCGATACTGTTTTGCATAAGATTTTGCATGCCGATATCATAGCGCCAACGGTCGTACGTTTCCTTTTCAAAGAAACAAATTTGGTCTCTGCCTTTTTGCCGTGCAATTTCCAATGCAACTTCAGCATAACGAATCAGTGTAACATAATCTTGAGCGTCATCGGGATAAAAAGTTGCACCTGCCGACGCGGTACAGTAAATGGTATCTTCTACATTTCTAATTTCGCGCATGCAAAGTTGGACGCTTGAAAAAATTATTTCCACTTCTTCCGGCATGGCGTCCGGCATAAACAATGCAAAGCGGTGACTTGCTATTTTGTACAATTTTATATCGGGCGGCAAAACGTTGGTGATATTCTGCGCAATTTGACGCAGAGCCGAATCACCGAACTTATGTCCGTATGTTTCATTTATTACGTTGAAATTGTCAAGTCCAATAACTACTACAGCGCCGTGATGAGAAGGATCGCTTAATTCTTCCTGCAACTCGGTATAAAAAGAAGTGCGGTTTAAAAGTCCCGTGATATAATCTGCTTTAATTTCCCTATCCATTCGCGTAATGACGCCGGATATAAATTCCTGCTGACCGTTTACGTCAATGCATACTGCAAGGCGAATATTCACCCAGCCGTACTCGCCGTTTATGCGCAAAAGCCGAAAATCGCAGGTAACCGACTCAAAATCATTTTCGTTAAGCGCCGTACGCATTGCCTCTTCAAAAATTTCTCTGTCTTCGGCGTGTATGAACGGTATAAGCAATTCGTTTATGTCGTCGACAATATTTGAAGGAAAATCAAAATCGGATATAAAATTATCCGAAATTAAAAATTTATTTGTTTCAAAATCCAGCACGAACAAATAATCTTCTGTTGACTTTTGCAACGCACTGAAATAATCTGTTATTTTGTTAAGCGGAGAATTTTCTCCTACTTGTGGAATGTCATTTGTAACCATAACCCTCGTCCTTTAAAAATTTCCG
>CAJOKY010000140.1 GCA_905235425.1 uncultured Selenomonadaceae bacterium | reverse complement strand
TTAGCTGTTAGCTATTAGCTGTTAGCTGTTAGCTATTAGCTGTTAGCTGTTGGGGTTTAATAGCTAAAGGCTATTTGCTAACTGCTAACCGCTAACTTATTTGCCGACATTGATGTTGACTTGAATCACGTTGTCAATTATATAGTTCGTGTCAAATCTTTGGCTCGGCGTTGCGGATTTCTGATTGCGCTTTTGGGCTCTTTCTAAACGTTCTTGTGCTTTCTTTGCATTTTCAATGTCTTTTTTAATATCTTTTTCGGATTTCTGCGCGGGAGGAGTTGCCGAAGGTTCAATTATAATTTGATTGGTTCTTGCCGCGTTAAGGAATGCATTAATTTTCTTTTCATATTCTTTTGCAGGCGGCTCGGTAGATGGAAGTACTACGCCCTGCGGTACACCCTGAGTGACTGGTACAAGTGCGGCTCCGCGTATATCCAAAGTAATATTGCCTTCATTTGCAGTAAGCGGAATGGTATAGGGAATTACTAAAGTTTCAGCAGGCTTTCTGTAGGGTTGAAGTGTCACGGTAAATTTCACCGTTTCGCCCGGCTTTGCAACTTTTTTGTCGGGAACTGCCGAAACAATCGACGCCGTTTTTCTTTCGTTGTCAAGCTCCATTGTAACTTCGATATCGTAAATATCAGATTGCTCTGTTACGTTTGTACAAATGAGATTAAGACCTTGTAAAAGTTCGACGATTGCCACTTGCCCAACGTCAGTGTCATTGTA
This sequence comes from uncultured Selenomonadaceae bacterium, assembly GCA_905235425.1. Classification (GTDB taxonomy): domain Bacteria; phylum Bacillota; class Negativicutes; order Selenomonadales; family Selenomonadaceae; genus Quinella. The sequence goes on along the minus strand of CAJOKY010000140.1, from coordinate 8,171 downwards.
AAACATATTTTTACGCGACATTAAACCGTTTTCAGTGACATTGGTTTTAATGTTGAAGTCAACTTTTACAGTGGCTTCTTCCAATGAATCGGCTGATTTACTCAATGCGGCGTAGGCAATGGCGGCACCGAATTTCGGCACCAAGCTTTCATTGTACGCAATGGACGCGTTATAAGTTTCATTAGTATTAAGTGCGTTATTTTTCACGTGAACAGTGATTGGTACGACGGTGGGAAATTTACCGATAATGCCGGCGATACCCGCATCACGATCTTGATTTACTCGACCGATAATATTGCCGAAGTTTGCAAGGCGCATACCCGCACCGGTCATGCCGCTTACTGATCCCAAAACATTTGCTTCCGTCATAAAATAATTTACATTGCCGGCATGTGAAAAAGAGTGACCGAATCCCAAAATTTTATCTTTATCGACGGCGGTAACCGTACCGGTTGCACCAACTATAAAATCGCCATACACTACAGCTACGCCTACTGCCCCGCCGGGTACAAGCGTTGCATTATGCAAAATGCCTGTACGTGAACCGGCTGCAGGTGCGGCTAAGAAATTTTTAAAACCCAACGGTGACAATTCTTTTTCCAAAAAGTTCAAGCCGTTTGTATCAAAACCGCCGAATACCATTACAGCGTTTTCTTCTTCTTCAGGTGACGGACGAACTTCATCTGTATTTGTATCATCTTCGGCAGAAGTATTTTCTTCGGAAGGCGCAATGTCTTTGGAAGTTTTAAACTCTTGGATTGCAGTTTGTGTATCCGGCTTTTTAACCTCAGGTACCGCAATTTTATCCTGCGCGCGTTTGTCCGGCATATCCCAAATTTTAAGCATATTTTCAATAGGCGTGATTAAGAAAGTATGCGGGTTCATTTCTTTGTAATGACCGGCAAGCGCGCCAATAAGTTTACCGTCAACATAAATTGGACTGCCGCTCATTCCCTGCAAGACGCCGCCTGATCTCTCTATTAAATCACCCGACGCCCGCGCCATTATCATTGTGTTATTACCCTTGCGATCGTCTGTCAAGCCGACTATATCAACGTTAAACGGTTTAATTTGTCCCGTATTGTCTATGATTGTGTAGCCTGTGCCGCTCATGCCTCTTTTAACTTGATTCAGCGGCATTATCTCTGCCATTGCAGAAACATTTTGCGACAAGATTATTATTGCGGGTACGATTAATAATAATAATTTCTGTAATAAACTTCGCAAATTCGTCACTCCGTTCCTCTAACGAATTAAGACTTAGTAAAACTATTCACTATTTACTACTGACTACTAACTACTGACTACTTACTACTTACTAAAAATGAAATTTAGTTGAAGTGTATCACGCAAATTTTTTTCCGTCAACAAAAAAATCCCGTGAAACTTTTTCAACAGGATTTCGCGTAATATTCTTATAGATTTTTTAGATTAACCGTTACATTTCAGCCACTCACTCCACGACAGCGCAGTTTCTTCATGCGCGTACTTGTAGAAAAGTATCATGCCGTATCGGTGCGTTTCGTCATATAAATTTGAGCCGCCCAAATAATACTGCCGCGTCAAAATATCTTGTAGCGTCAAATCGGGGTGTTTCAAGATATCGTACATTGCAAGAAATGTCGTAGTGCGTCCGTGTCCCGCGTGACAGTGAAAATGCAACCACGCATCGTCATCAATCTGCGCGAGAAAATTTAAATATTCGTCGACAACTTTTGGCGAAGGAAAGGCTCTGTCCAATGCGTAAAATCGCACGTACTGAAAACCTGCCGATTCCGCCGCCTGCTTTTCGGTCAAAACATTTTTAGGCTTAAATGTCATGGATTTAAAATGATTAGTGTCGTACCTGCCGAACGCTACAAATTTTGTTGTCTTGCCGCGCAGATTATTTAAGCGTTGCTCTTCGTCAATTTCAATCTGCGAAAAAGTTTTTCCCATATTGGAGCGATTTTTCTTTTCGTACCGGCTGACGGGATATTCATCAGCAAAACCGTGAGACTCCTGCCGCAAGTCTACGATATAAATTTTTTTGTCATTTGGCGCAATTTTTTTCAGCGTGTCATAAATATTTTTCAGCTCGGAAAGTGTAGGCTGTCCGCTACCCGACGCGTGAAAACTGTCTAAATATTTTCGTGACGGTTCATAACCGGTCGAATTGATATGCCAAGCGTCCGTCATTAATCGAAAACTGCGCGGTAAATCTTTTGTAACCGCGTCAAGCCGCCATCTATCCTTCGCACTTGCCGTAGAAAATATTGTCAGCGTCAACATACAAATTACCGCCGCCGCAATTATAAAAATTTTTCTGTTCAAAGTAATCGCCTCCTTTGCGTCGTATGGTAAAATATTTGTAAAAAATTTGCAACAGGTGATTGAATTGAACGAAAATATTAATATCATTAAAAGCGAATACATAATTTCTGCCGTTAGCAAGGCGCAGTATCCTGAAGAAAGTTTGCCGGAATTTGCCTTTATCGGTCGCTCCAATGTCGGCAAGTCTTCTCTTATAAATTCTCTTTGCAACAGAAAAAATCTTGCACGCACTTCGCAGACGCCCGGCAAAACGCAGACTATTAATTTTTTCCGCGCTGTTTTGAAGGCGGACGATAATTTTACGCCTATTCATTTGGTTGACTTGCCGGGTTACGGCTACGCTAAGACAAGCAAAACCAATCGCCGCATTTGGGCTAAGTTTATCGAAGAATACCTGCTTTCAAGTCCCAACTTAAAATTTGTCTGTCAGCTTATCGATATGCGCCACGCGCCTATGGACAGCGATAAAAAATTTTTCGCATGGCTCGTTGAAAATAATGTGCCGGTGCTTGTCATTGCTACGAAGTCTGATAAACTCAGCAAAAATGAACAAAAAAAACAAATTGCCGTCATAAATAATTCTTTCGGCATTGAGGAGCTTTCCATACTGCCCTATTCTTCGCAGAATCATTCAGGACGCGCAGATTTACTCGACGTAATTTTCAATTCATCGAAGTAGACTACACGTCAACAACACGGCATTGATAAGTGCCATAAATGCGGGGGATTTTTTCAGCCGGTTGACCGTAATTATTTAAAAGCTCGTCGACATACTTCATAACTGTTTCGACGGGAATTTTTTTCATGCAAGCCAAATTATCAGCGCCGCTCTTCGGACAGGTATGTTGCCCGCATGGGTGACACGGTAAAGGCGATTTTATCAAAATATCTTTAGCGTCGTATGGATAAAAACCGGGTACGGGAGACGCGCCGAACATTGTAACGATAGGAATATTTCGCGCAACGCCAATGTGCATTGGTCCCGAGTCTGTAGTCAAAAATAAAACGCACTTATCCAAAAATCCCGCGACCATTGCCAAAGTAAATTTCCCCGTGAAAATTTTCAGCAGGGGATTATTTTTTTCACGCATTTTTTCAACGCAGGCATTAACAATTTCCACGTCCATAGATCCGCCTAAAAATGCCACGCCGTAGCCGCGCCTAATTAATTTATCCGCGCAGATTGCAAAGTATTCATCAAGCCAGCGTTTTGTCTGCCAACTTGCACCGATATTGAACGCGATAACCTTTGTATTCGGCGGGAAGTTTTCATTAAAAATTTTTGCCGCGTTAATCTTAGTCGCGTCGTCAATCCACATTTCCAAGCCGCCGTCATCAAATTCAGTTATGCCGACAGCCTCGCGCAGTACGTCAAAATGCGATTTAACTTGATGCTGGGAACCTGGTACGTATTCAGTTTTCAAGCCGTGTTTAATGTGGTGCGCTATCGACGGGTTATCCATAACCTTTGTGAAAAAGTTTGAAAATATCGGTTTAGAGTAGCCGACAATTTTTTCAGCGCCGCTGAATGCCGCCAATGCCGACGCTCTTTCGTTTCGGTGCAGGTTTATCACCAAGTCAAATTTTTTCGCACGAATTTTAAAAATAAATTTCACGAAGTTTACAAGCTTATCGTCCGCGCCTTTCTTGTCAATTAAAATGCATTCGTCAATGTGCTTGTTGAGTTGCACCAAGTCGGCAAGTTTTTTGTCGGCAAGCAACGCTATATGTGCGGTGGGAAAATTTTTTCTAAGCGTACGCAGAGCCGGTGTAACCAACATTAAATCGCCCAAGTGCATTAAGTTTATCACCAAAATTTTTTTGTACATTTTGACTCCAGTCATAAGATTTTTTTAGAATTATAGCACGTTGACTTAAAAATTTCCTGCAGATATAATTTTGGGTAGATTGTAGAGGGTAGGTATTAACTATTAACTACTCACTACTCACTATTAACTACTCACTACTCACTATTAACTACTCACTAGAAAGGATCCATATGCAATTCATAGACAAAAGTAAAATCAGCGTGAAAGCCGGAGACGGCGGCAACGGTAAATCTTCTTTCCGGCGTGAAAAATTCGTACCAAAAGGCGGTCCCGACGGCGGAGACGGCGGCAAAGGCGCGGATATCGTCTTGCTCGTTGATGAAAACGTAAACACGCTTTTAAATTTCCGCTACAGTAAAAAATTTGTCGGCAAAAACGGCGAACACGGCGAAACAAAAAATCAGTACGGTCGCGGTGCCGAAGACTGTATCATAAAAGTGCCGCGCGGTACTGTAGTTAAAGACGCCGTGACAGGTGAACTGATTGCCGATTTAACTTTGCCGAATCAACGCGCAGTTGTCGCTAAAGGCGGCAGAGGCGGTCGCGGCAATGCCAAATTTAAATCTGCCTCTCGTCGTGCGCCTACCTTTGCCGAATTGGGCGAACCAGGCGAAAGTCGAGATTTAATTTTGGAATTGAAACTTTTGGCTGATGTCGGGCTTGTTGGTTATCCCAGTGTCGGCAAGTCCAGCTTAATCTCCTCTGTAAGTGAGGCGCGTCCTGAAATTGCCGATTACCATTTCACCACGCTTGTACCTGTTCTCGGCGTTGTCAAGCTTGACTACGAAAAAAATTTTGTCATGGCTGATATACCCGGTCTTATTGAAGGTGCGGCGGAAGGCGTCGGTTTAGGTCACGAATTTTTACGCCATGTCGAACGTACAAAATTAATTCTGCACATAGTTGACGCCGCGTCTGTCGAAGGCAGAGACCCCATTGATGATTTTCACAAAATTAATTTTGAATTGAAAAAGTACAGTGAAAATCTTGCCGCACGTACTCAAATTTTGGTTGCAAATAAAATCGACTTGCCTCAAGCCGCTGATAATCTTCCTAAACTTGAAAAGCTCGCGCAGGACGAAGGTATTAAATTTTTCGCCGTCTCCGCCGTCACTCGCCAAAATGTCAAGGAACTTATAAATTATATCGGTGAATGGCTCGATAAGCACGGCAAGGACATTGAACCCCTCGCCGTTACCGATGACGTTAAAGTTTTTAATTTGGATAAAGACGAGGACGAAGTTATTATCACTCGCAATGACGCCGCCGAATTTATCGTACACAACAAAAATCTTGAAAAAATCGTCGCCATGACTAATTTCGACAATTCCGAAGGTCTCCGCCGGTTTCAGTTCATTTCATTTGGCGTATGAAAAACCTCGACGCTAAATTAAAGGAACGCGGCATTAAAGAGGGCATGACTGTTCACATCGGCAAAATGGAATTTGAATGGCGCGAATAATTTTTAGCAGGTGATTCTATGTCCACTTTAGATAAATTAATTTTACAAATTCAAGATGATAATCTGCGCGGGCGTATTCAAAAAGAACTTAAAAATTTAAAGAAAGAAAAAAAATTTGGCTTGGTATTTGAAAATCAAAATCCCGAATGCACCCCGCTTTTCAATGTTCCCGTCAAAATTAATTCTATCGTCGCTCTGAAAACCGGCAATATCAATGTTACCTACCGCGTCGTTGATATAAAAAATAACTCGGTGGATTGCGTACGCAACACTGAAATTTTCACCTTCGATTTAAACGATATTGTCTGCGTCGCGCAGTTCGACGATCCTATTTTTCCATACCTTCAACCTATCGACGCCGTCTCCAATGCTCCCGATTCCGATTTATGGCACGCACTTATTGAGGCGGAAAATTTTCACGCTCTTCAACTTCTCAAATATTGCTACGCCGGCAAGGTTGACTGCATTTATATTGACCCGCCTTACAATACCGGCGCGCGCGATTGGAAGTACAATAACAATTATGTTGACGGCTCGGATGATTACCGTAGCAGCAAGTGGCTTTCCATGATGCAGAAACGCCTTGAACTTGCCAAAACGCTTTTAAATCCCGCTGACTCTGTTTTAATCGTTACCATTGATGAACACGAATACCTGCACTTGGGCTGTATGCTTGAAGAAATGTTTAGAGACGCAAATATTCAAATGGTTAGCACGGTTATAAATCCTGCAGGCGTTTCAAGAAATAATATGTTCGCCCGTACCAATGAATATATTTTTTTCGTAATGCTTGGTGACTGCCGCCCCGCCGCGCTTGAACTCGGTGACGAATGGATTGGTGAAATTAAAAATAAAGCTCGCAAAGAAGGCTTGCGCTGGAACACACTTTTAAGAAGTGGTACAAATTTTTTGAGAACTGACAGACCCAATTTATTTTATCCAATTTTTGTATCAATGGACGGAAAAAGAATTGTTTCAGTTGGGGAGCCTTATTACGGAAATAACAGGAATGAAGTCATTGCTCCGGAAGGAACAGTGGTAATTTTTCCGATTCGTTCAACAGGTGAAGAGGGAAATTGGCGAGTTTCGAGAGAAAAATTTTGGGAATTAGTTGCAAAGGGATATGTGCGGCTCGGCAGATTTAATGACAGGGGAACAATCGCTATTGATTATATTGCACAAGGCGAAGCTAAGAAAATCGAAGACGGCACATTTACAATCATTGGCAAAAATGAAAACGGCACTGTCATTGTAGATGATTCTGAATACAAGCCAAAATTTATACCAGGCTGTCAATGGGCTATTCCGAATCACGATTCAACGCAGAAAGGCACGAAGGTTTTAAACGCCATTATCGGCAACCGCTTTTCTTTTCCAAAATCGCTGTACGCGGTGCGTGACTGCTTGAAATTTTTTGTGGCGAATAAGCCCAACGCCTTGATAGTAGATTTTTTTGCAGGTAGCGGTACGACGTTGCACGCAGTAAATTTGCTTAATGCAGAAGACGGGGGCAGTCGGCGTTGCATAATGGTGACAAATAACGAAGTGTCGGAGTCAGAAGAAAAAAATTTACGCCGCGCAGGTTACACGCCGGAAAGTGAAGAGTGGCAAAAACTTGGAATAGCGCGATACGTGACATGGCCGCGCACAGTCTGCAGTATAGAAGGACATGACATAAAAGGCGAGCCGCTGAAAGGCAGTTATCTTGATACAGAAATTGAAATGTCGGCGGGCTTTAAAGCAAATGCGGCGTACTTCAAACTGGGCTTTTTGGATAAAGACTTAGTAGCGTTGGGCAGGCAGTTCAAAGAGATATTGCCGTTGCTGTGGTTCAAGACAAATTGTCGCGGCAAGTGTCCGACAATATCAGAAGAAAAAAATTTGCCGCCAATGCTGATACTGCGCGAAAATAAATTTGCGGTATTGATAGACGAAAAATATTTTGGCGAATTTGAAGAGGAGATAAAAGCGGCGCCGGAGATAGACACGATATTTATCATAACCAATTCAATAAGCGGCTATACATCAATGATAAGCAAATTTAAAGACAAGACGACGTACCAACTTTACAGAGAGTATTTGGCAAATTTCAAGATAACGGGGTGATACCGTGAAAGTAGAGCTTTTACCATTCCAAGAACGCGCAGTACAAACCTTGAGAGACTTTTTAGAAATGTCGCAACAAAATTATAAAAATTGGAAATTACGGCAGGCAATAACATTCGCGGCACCGACGGGAGCAGGCAAGACAATAATGTTGGCGTCATTGGCAGAGCGCGTGTACAACGGCAATGAAAAATATCCCGCGCAGAAAGACGCAATATTTGTATGGTTAAGCGATTCGCCGGAGCTTAATAAGCAGTCACGGGATAAATTTTATTTCAATGCCGACAGAATCAACGCGACACAACTTGTAATGATAGACGACAGCAACTTCAGCCAAAAATTTTTGGACGACGGCAAAATATATTTTTTGAATACGCAGAAATTGAGTAAGACCAGCAGATTAACGCGGCAGTCAGAAAATCGGCAGTATACAATATGGGAGACGTTGCAGAATACAATAG